>DAOQNB010000004.1:0-29265 GCA_035335845.1 Acidobacteriota bacterium
CCGCGGCTTCGACAGCCGCTCCGGTGGTGTCAACTCCAGCCGTGGTGACCGCACCCAAAGCGGATGCGCCAGCACCGCAGCCGGTGGTCGCGGCTACCCCGCCAAAAGCTGAAGCTCCGGCGGCAAAGCCAGCCGCACCATCGCCGGTGGTTGATGCGTCAATGGAACGGATTCCATTACGTGGTCCGGCGTTGCGAATTGTTGAAAACATGGAAACCAGTCTTTCCGTGCCGATTGCTACCTCCCAGCGTCAGATTCCAATCAAGTTGCTCGATGAAAACCGGCGGTTGATGAATCAATTCCTTGAGCAGTCAGGCCGCAAAGTTTCATTTACCCATATCATTGCCTATGCTCTGGTGAAGGCCCTGGATCGGTTTCCGCAACTCAATGCTTTTTTTGAAGTCCAGGACGGGACATCGTACCGGGTGCAATGTACCAATGTGAATGTTGGTGTGGCGGTGGATGTCACCAAAAAAGACGGTTCCCGGACATTGTTGGTGCCAAACATCAAAGCGGCCAACAAAATGGATTTTGCCGAACTGGTTGCGGCCTATGATGATGTCGTCAAACGTGCCCGGGCTGGAAAACTGCAAGTGCCAGATTTTCAGGGCACCACTATTTCGCTGACCAATCCAGGAACACTCGGCACCACAGCGTCAAATCCCCGGTTGATGGCGGGTCAGGCACTGATTATTGCGACGGGCGCCATTGAGTATCCGCCGGAGTTTCTGGCCATGGCGCCTGAAGCGATTTCACGCATCGGAATCAGCAAAGTCATGACGATCACCAGCACCTATGATCACCGCATCGTACAGGGTGCTGAATCCGGATCTTTCCTGGCATTTGTTGATGAACTGCTGCGCGGGAAACACCGCTTTTACAACACGATTTTTGCGGATTTGGGCATTCCTTATAAACCCTATCGCTGGGCGGTTGACAGCAACCCGGCTATTTTAGGTATTGACCGTCATCGGGATGAAGTCCGCAAACAGGCCAGCGTGCTGGAACTCATCAATGCCCATCGTGTTCGCGGCCATCTGGTGGCTGATATTGACCCGTTAGGCGCCATGCAATTCCAGGAACATCCGGAACTTGATATCGAAACCTATAAACTGACAATTTGGGATCTGGATCGCGAGTTCATCACGGGTGGATTGGGCAATACCGAAAAAGCGACGTTGCGCCAGATTCTGCTCTGGTTGCGGAAGTATTATTGCAGCAAGGTTGGTATTGAATATCGTCACATTCAAAATCCAGAAGAAAAAGAATGGATTCGCTCGCAAGTCGAGCGTGATCATCCCCCGGTCCCGGTTGAGGTCAAAAAACAACTGCTCTGGAAGCTCATTTCCGCCGAGCAATTTGAGCGTTTTCTCGGGGTGAAATACCTGGGACAGAAACGGTTTTCGGTCGAGGGCGCTGAAACCATCGTGGCCTTGCTCGATCAGGTAATTGAAAGTGCCCCGTCGCGTGGGATTGACGATATTGTCATCGGCATGGCCCACCGTGGTCGCTTAAATGTGATTGCCAACGTGATTGGTCATTTCTGTGAGCGGATCTTTACCAGTTTTGAAGGTTCGGTTCATCCAAAATTCCCGCACGATCAGGGTGACGTAAAATATCACCAGGGCGCATCGGGTGTCCGGGATACGGCTCATGGCAAACAAGTCACCGTGTCGGTGCTGTCCAATCCAAGCCACCTTGAGTTTGTGGATCCAGTGGTCCAGGGCGTGGTTCGGGCCAGGCAGGATCAGAAGATGGAACTGGCGACCAAATCGGGCATCCTGACCCCATCGGACCGCTACAGCAAATTTGCTGTTTTGCTGCACGGAGATTCGGCTTTTGCCGGAGAGGGAATTGTCCCTGAAACCCTCAATATGTCCCAACTGGCAGGATATAGCACCTGTGGAACACTCCATTTCATTATTAACAATCAGGTTGGGTTTACCACCACGGCTGAAGACAGCCGATCCTCAACCTACAGCACCGATGTCGCCAAAATGGTTCAGGCTCCGATTTTCCACATCAATGGTGATGATCCAGAAGCCGCTTACCATATCTTGCAACTGGCCCTCGATTACCGGCAAAAATACCACAAAGACATTGTGCTGGATGTGATTGGGTTCCGCCGCCACGGACATAATGAAGGTGACGAACCGACGTACACCTTGCCAATTATGTACCAGCGGATTCGTAACCACGAAGGTGTGCGGACGATTTACAGCAAGCGATTGATTCGCGAAGGGGTGATCACGGCTGAAGGCGTGGACGGACTGATTGCAGATCGGGTTCGTCGGTATGAGAATGCCCTGCTTGGCGCCAAAGAAATTGTGTCGCGCCGGGATGTCAAACTGGTTCTTCCAAATCCAAAAGAACCCGAAGTGATTGAAGAATTTAGCACCAGCGTCAACCAGGATGTGCTGAAAAAATTGGCTCATGCGGCAACCGCCGTTCCGTCGGGCTTTAATATCAATCCCAAAATTGTTGGGTTATTGACCAAACGGGCCAAGATGGTGGATGGGGAAATCCCGGTTGATTGGGCCATGGGCGAGTCACTGGCATTTGGTTCGATTCTCCTGGACGGCATCACCGTGCGTGCCAGTGGCCAGGACACAGTTCGGGGTACGTTTAGCCAGCGCCACGCCGTGTTTTTTGATGCTCATACCGGTGAGCCCTGGATGCCACTGACCACGCTTTCGCCTGAGCAGGGACAATTTCACCTCTATGATAGTCCCCTTTCAGAAGCCGGTGTGCTTGGATTTGAATATGGATACAGCGTCGCCCATCCTGAAGCCCTGGTGATTTGGGAAGCCCAGTTTGGTGATTTTGCCAACGCCGCCCAGGTTATCGTGGACCAGTTTATTGCCGCAGGTGAAGAAAAATGGAATCAACCAACCCGATTGGTTCTACTCTTGCCTCACGGCTATGAAGGTCAAGGGCCAGAACACTCCAGCGCCCGCCTGGAACGCTATCTCCAGCTCTGTGCCGGAGGCAACATGCAGGTCGTCAACTGTACCAATGCCGCCCAGTATTTCCATTTGTTGCGTCGTCAGGTCAAGATGACACATGCCAAACCGCTGATTGTGATGACACCAAAGAGTTTGTTGCGTCACCCAGGGGCCTCATCTCCGATCACTGACTTTACCCAGGGGACGTTCCAGCCAGTGGTGATGGACCCGGCGACCAGTGGTCTGGCCAAACGGGTTTTACTGTGCAGCGGCAAGGTGTATTACGAACTGAAAGCAAAGCTCCAGGAACTCAAAGATACCCAAACCGCCATTATCCGGCTTGAGCAATTGTATCCGTTCCCGAAAGCCTTATTGCTGCAATTGTTGAATTCGCCAGGGTTGTCTCAGGCAACTGATATTCGGTGGGTTCAGGAAGAGCCAGCGAACCAGGGTGCCTGGACCTTTGTCGAGCCACGGTTGCGACAATTGTTACGGCAAAATCAAGCGGTGCGGTATGTTGGATTGCCCGCCAGTGGAACTTCCGCGACCGGGTCCTACATCATTCACCAGATGCAGCAAAAACAACTTTTGACCGAATCGTTTGAAAATTAAAAGTCAGTCACACTCAAAAATTCCAGCCTGGCCTGGTTTCGAGCAGTGGACTCTTGAACCAAAGACAGTTCAACGCGTTGCCCGAAAACCAGTGCCGGGTTGGCACCTGTTCCCCAGGAAATCTCCAGATCAGATACCAGAAGATTGAGGATTAGGTCCTATATCTTCAAGCGGGTACCCAGGCTGATGAATTGTCAGCCTTTTCTATCGCTTCTGGTCCCAGTTATATCGGTTGGATACGATCATGAGGGAACACGGTGCGCCAGAGATTTTTCCAAGACCTGAAGACAGGGAACTGCCACCTTGTTTCGCCTGGATAGATCGTCAAGTTGTTCAATGAAAAGAACCTTTGCTAACTGCTGACCATCAACTGGTAGCCCCCTTGTCTCAATCATCCAACGGCCAGATGAACTTTAAGACCAAGGATCAGGATATGACCCCCCGTAAATCAAGTTCGACTGCTTCTGCAATGACGGCCACCGCGTCAAAGACAGCCGACCAACTGGCTGATCGGCGAGCCATTACTCTCAGTATTGATGAAAAACTTTCGTTTTTTACCCGCCTGGCCGCCTCGGTTGATTCTGGAAAGGGCATTCCTGGGTTTTTACTCAGTGAGGTTGAACTCTATGACCTCCTCCAGAAAACAAAACCTGATTCACGCGCTTTTCTGTTAAGTGGGAGGCCCAGCCAGGGGCGTGAACAACTCGTCCGCGAACTGGCCCACCTGATGTTGGAACTTGGAGTTGCTTTTGCACCGGCGTCTCAGCATTTCCCAGGTGTATTTGACCCGTATCTGGTCGCTGTGCTCAATGCGGCTGAAAAAACGGGGGACTATGGTCCAGTCCTGCGCCGGTACGTGAAAAACCTGATTGATCGCAAAAATATGCGCGATACCTTGATCAATGCCATGATTTATCCCGCGTTGGTGCTGGTGGTGGCTCTGATTGTGATTGTGTTGTTTATGGTGGTTATTGTGCCAGGTTTTTCAACTATTTATGAGGGGTTGTTAGGCGAAGCAAAATTCCATTGGGCGACCCAACTGGTGATTTCAACCTCAGATATCATGGTTGGATACTGGTATTTGATTCTGGCTGGTGTTGGGGCTGCCGTCGTTGCTGCCTGGTTTGGGCACAAAAACGTGCCTCAGGTCAAGGAATTTGAACATCGAGCCATGCTGGCGATTCCAGTGATTGGAACATTGGTGGCCCAGGTTGATGCGTTTAATTTCCTCACAACCTTTACTATGTTGATTAGTGCAGGTGGGTTGCTGACGGAAAGTTCAGAGCTGGCCGCCGACGCGATTATTAATTCTGAACTGCGTGATGCCGCTCGAAAGGGGAGCGATCACTTTACTTCTGGGCGCACCCATTCACTGGCTGTGGCCTTTGCTTCTGAACATCCGGTATTTTCACCCGCATCGAGTTTCTTCAATGAGATGAAAACGTTTGAAGATACCGGAAGACTGGAAGTGCTGGAAAAATATGCTGACAACCTCAAATACAATGCCGACCAGACCCGTGATCGCCTGGTGAAGCTCATTGAACCAGTGTCTTTGTTGATGCTCGGCGGCCTGGTCGGATTTCTGGTCTTTGCCCTGTATATGCCAATGTTTGAATTAGTTGGGAAACTGGCACAGTGACCAGTGACTGATTGACAGGGGGATAGCTGACAGATGGCACTCCGTCAGGTGCCACTTTGTCATTCTATCAGGATTAATGCGGCAAGGTATGGTTCTTGCTCCGGGAAATCTCAGCCATTTTGGCTTTGAAATCGAGGATTTCCTGTTGGAGTTCTTTGTTGGTCATGGCCACCATTTGAACAGCTAAGATCCCGGCATTGCGTCCAGCCCCAATCGCAACTGTGGCCACTGGAACGCCTGAAGGCATTTGGACAATTGAGAGCAGCGAATCAAGCCCATTGAGTGACCGACTATGGATTGGAACACCAATCACAGGCAGTGGTGTGAGCGAGGCTACCATTCCCGGTAAGTGAGCCGCACCACCAGCCCCGGCAATGATGACTTGCAGCCCACGGATATGGGCTGATTCAGCATAGAGCACCATGTCGCGAGGCGTACGGTGGGCGGAGACGATTCGCACTTCATAGGGCACTTCAAATTCTTCACAGACCGCCACTGCTTCCTTCATCGTTGGCAAATCTGAGTCACTGCCCATAATTATTCCCACCAATGGAAATGATTTTTCTTTTGTTTCCATAATCGGATTCCCCCTGTAGTTAAGTGATGGAGCGCAAGGAACGATCAGTATTGAATTTTTTTCTAGCTTTCAGAGTATACTCTAACACCACCAAAATGTCTTGGGTCAACAGGTTAGAGAACCTTCACTGTTGAGTTTCTTGGCCTGAGCTTTATCTAAATGGTGATTAACCTGGCAGCCCGAAGTGCAACCTCACGGGCCTGGTCCACAGTATGGCCCGTGGCTGTAACATGTCCCATCTTCCGGCCTGGGCGGGACATCTTTTTGCCGTAGAGGTGTACGTGGGCACCTGGGATGGAAAGGGCTTCAATGAGACCTTTGGGTTGGGCCGGTCCGTCGTTGGTACCAAGGACATTCACCATAACTGCTGCCGGAGCAACCATTTGGGTAGATCCAAGGGGCAGACCGACGATTGATCGAACGTGATTCTCAAATTGGGAAGTGAAACATCCTTCAATTGAAAAATGGCCTGAATTATGCGGGCGTGGGGCAATCTCGTTGATCATAAGATCGCCATCGGTCATTAAAAAGAGTTCAATTCCGAAAATTCCAACCGCATCCAGACTGGTCATGATTCGTTTGCCAAGTTCAGATGCCCGGCGAATCGAATTTTCACTAATGGCGGCTGGGGCAAGTACGGTGTGGCACATATGCGCATGCTGGATCGTTTCCACCACCGGATAGGCGGTTTCATCGCCGTGCGACGAACGCGCCACCATAATGGCCAGCTCTTTGGTGAAGGGCACAAATTCCTCAACCATCAGCAACCCGCTCCGTTTCGCCAGTTTTTCAAAGGCTGGGATCACATCTTCTGGGGTTCTGAGCAGCTCGTTGCCATATCCATCATAACCGTTGCGCCGGGCTTTGAGCATCAATGGCCAGCCAAACGAACTGGCACACTGCACGATTTCAGCCGGGGACTCAACCGCCGCAAACCGGGGAACTGGGAGGCCAGCTCGTTTAAGGGCCGTTTTTTGAAGAAATTTGTCCTGAATGGTTGAAAGCGTCCGGGCAGAAGGGTAGAGATGAACCCCGCGTGATTCAAGGTAGAAGAGCGCTTCCGTGTCAACAAATTCATTTTCCAGTGTGACAACATCGGCATAAGTTGCGAGTTCATCGAGCAACTGTTGATCGTTCCAGCTTCCAACCCAGGAGTGCGGGGTCAGGAACGCCGCCGGGCTCTCAGCCTCGCGCTCCAAAATACCAATCTGAAAACCAAGTCGGAAAGCCGCATAGGCCGTCATTCGGGCCAGTTGTCCACCGCCCAGGATACCAATTCGTGAGGTCATAAAAGTAAAGTAAAGCGGAAGTCACATCCCAAAAAAATGAAAATCAGGAGTGAGAATGGAAATATGATTGAAAATTCAGAGTATTCAGCAGTTGAAAAGCTGAAAGGGATGTGAAATATAGTACACTTTGTTTTTCAGCCGAAAGCCAAAGACCATACCGTTGTCTTCCAAATTCATCACCAAATCCGAAAAACGTTGAGTGCTCAGGGGGTTAGCTCACTGAGTACCACGAGATTGATTTTTGCCTTGAGGAGTGTTTTCCAATTATGCCAAGCAGTCGTCATCGAAATGTTGAACGCAAACGTAAATCAGCCGCTTCGCGTGCCATCAAAGTGTCTCCGACCTACCGCAATGAAGATTCATTGAGCGGGGGCGGAGGCGGTGTTTCAGGCGCCAGCGTCAAAAGTGGTGCTACATCAGAATCAGGCGGCCCAAACTGGATGATTTTGGGTGTCGTGGGCCTGATCGCCGTGGTACTTGTGGGTCTGTATATGACCTCTGGGCCTAAACCAGCTCCAGCCGCCGCCCCAACTGCTGCCACAACGCCGCCGGCCCAACCAGCCACCCCTCCGAAAAATGAGATTGTTTCGTTGCCAGCCAACAAAGAGCCCGAACCGACCACACCGACCCCAGCCGTGAAAGAACTCAAGATTGAAGATGTCGCGGTTGGAAAAGGTGCTGCTGCCAAGACTGGTCAGGAAGTGACGGTTCATTACACTGGAACCCTGCTGAATGGGACGAAATTTGACAGTTCACGAGATGGAGGTAAACCGTATACCTTTACACTTGGGGCTGGAACTGTGATCAAAGGTTGGGATCAAGGCATCGTTGGGATGAAAGCGGGTGGAAAGCGGAAACTGACAATCCCGGCTGATTTGGCATATGGATCTAGCGGTCGCCCGCCGGTTATTCCTCCTGATTCGCCGTTACTGTTTGATGTCGAGCTGGTTTCAGTCAAAGATGCCGCTAAACCAGCCGCCGCCGACAAAGATGCCAAAAAGAAGTAAAGAGAGCCTGAAAAGAGCCTGAGGCCGCCAGTTTTCAGACTGGCGGTCATCCGGCGGTGGCACTCTATCTTTGGGAATTGAACTTGTTGAGAGTGAGGAAGTTATGGAGATTCGAATCGAAATTACCGACCGCGATATCCAGGATCTGGTGTGTCAAAATCTCCAGACTGTTTTATTGCGATTGGCTGGAAGTCTCTATCGGGCACCCCTGTCAGTATCAGGGCAAATTCCTCAATTTCGAATCATTGAACAGTCACTTGACCTTGGCCAGCCGTACGGGTGTTTAGGGATTCTGGCTGCCGATCATAAAAATAGCTCGTTGCTGATCAATGTTGCCAAAGGTGAAATTGGAATCCCAGACATTGTGCGCCTGCTCCAGGTGGCCGCACTGTTGCGATCCCAACTGATGACTTCGCTCCAGGTGCGATTAGGGAGTATTCAGGACCAGAACCGCTCTCAGGGGGCAACCGCCAGTTCACTCTTTACTTCATTTGAAGATGAAATGAAAGATCGGGGAACGACAGCGCTGATCTATCCGGTTGTCATTGGCGCCCGGTTTACCAATGAAGCGCTCTTGCTGATGGATGGATTAAATTCCCAGGTTGCAAAAGCCCCGATGATCTCTAACTCAACCCCAGGGATGATCTTTGCCGGAACCTATCACCTCTCGATTGAACTCACCGGGACCAGCGTCGAGACGCCACAGGTCCAGTTTGCGGTCGAAGATGCCCTCAGCACTGCAACCTATAGTGTTGGATCCTCACAGACACCAGGACGGGAAATTCTCAAGACCTATGCGGATGAAACCGGGGATCGGCTGATTCGTGAATTTTTAGACTATGAGCAGCAAAAACGGGCGCATAAAAGCGGGATGTTCCGGGCGTATCAGGAATGAATTGCCCGCTGGGTGCAGGGTCGTTTTTCCCTGAAATTCTGAGGGTGAAACCGGTACAGGATAAACGACGCACCAGTTCTTCACCTAAATTTCTGGGTTGCGGCATAAATCCATTTGCTTTCTTGTCTTTTCCAGTTTAGGCTTACGCAAGTCATCACTTCATCATTCCAATCGTTGATTTCATTTCCCAATCCTAAAAGTTAACAATCACCTGACGCTTTAGATTTGACACTCGAAACTTTTTAAGGGTTTGGAGGAAACTGTGCCCACACCTATTGATTTCTGGCAAAAACAAAATCATGGACTGCGCGTTGCGTTCATTGACGGATGTAAACACGAAGCCACCCACATGGCGATGCATCAGGTTCCACTCGATTTGGAACTGACGCTGGACGCGGCTGAGCAACGGTTAAATGACCTGGTGGAGTATCAGGTGATCATTGTCGGGGTGACGGTTTACCCAATCCGCCGACGGGTCATCGGTGAACTGCGGCGAGTTAACTCACAGGCCGCACTCATTTTCTTACGACTCTCACCTGGGGTCGGCGCTGGTGAATCTGGTCTTGAGGTTCGTG
Source organism: Acidobacteriota bacterium (assembly GCA_035335845.1). Taxonomy (GTDB): domain Bacteria; phylum Acidobacteriota; class Blastocatellia; order Chloracidobacteriales; family Chloracidobacteriaceae; genus JACQXX01. Next base: position 9,540 of record DAOQNB010000004.1, read on the forward strand.
ATCAGGTGATCGCTGACATCATGCTCAGTTCCAACTCCCCGCAAATCGTCTGGCAAGCGGCAGAATCCCTGTGTCCGATCTTTCCGTTTCCGGCCAGCCCGGATATGAAGCGGCCACCGGAAGCCTCGCTGGTTGAAAAGGCCGTGCGGGTGATTTCGATGTATTACACTGACCCCTCGCTCAATTTACATCGAGTCGCTGATAAACTTGGGCTCTCAGCCGGTCAGTTATCGCGCATTTTGAATAAACACGCTGGCATGCGCTTCCGTCAGCTTTTACAACAAACCCGTCTTGAGGCAGCCAAGCAAATGTTGGCGGCTGGAAACACCAGCATTAAAGAAGTCGCTTACAGTGTTGGCTTTAGCGATAGTGACTATTTTTCCAGAGCTTTTAAACGGTACACCGGTGATTGCGCCACTACGTTTAAGGGAAGCACGTTTAGTTAATTTGACGGACGGTATGCCAGAGGGTACGGAACAGGTGGGCCTCACGCTGATCAAGGGGTTACTTCCTGAGAGACCAGAACTGGCAATATGATTGAGAATGCCGTTCCCAGTCCCTCTGTGCTCTGAACCAGAACTTTTCCTCCGTGAGCCGCCAGGATTCGTTGCACAATCGCCAGTCCTAACCCGGTACCCAGGTGCCGGGTACGTTGCCGGGCCTGGTAATAGGGATTAAACAGATAGGGCAGGTCCTGGGCTGGAATGCCTGGGCCATTATCAATCACGCTAATTCCCACAAATTGCTTTCCTTCTTCTAATTCCTTGCCTTCAATCAGTCGGGTTGTAATGGTGATCTCACCTGCGACAGGCGTGAATTTGACCGCGTTGCTCAGTAAATTCACCAGCGCACGGTTGATTTTAGGCGCGTCGAGCAACAGCATCGGCAGATTTGATTCGTGATTGAGGGTTATGGTGATTTGCTTTTGGGTGGCCAGCAGATCTACCTGATGGACAGCTGATTGAACCACATCCACCGGATTACTCAGACTCAACTCAAGTTGTAACCCCCCAGCCTCGGCTTTTGAAAAATCAAGGATTTCATTGACCAGTGAGACAATATTATTCACCGTGGTAAAGCCGTCTACACAGAGCTGAGTCAGGTTTTCATCCAAAATCCCCAGATCCTGAGCCCGAAACTCAAGCAATTCCAGCACCCCCAGCACCACAGAAAGCGGTGATCGAATGTCGTGGACCAGAACCGCTGTGAATTCTTCGCGTTGGCGGGCCAGTTCTTCCAGTTTGCCAACTGTTTCTTCAAGCTGATGGTTGCGTTCCTGGATTTCCTGAAAGAGCTGGGCTCGTTCAATGGCGAGTCCGGTTTGGTTGGCAATGGCGATAATAAATTCCACTTCATCAGGCGCCCAGCGACGAGGGCGATCACACTGGTGGATTGCCAGCCCGGCAACTACCTGCCCACGGGCTCGGAGTGGGGTCGCAAACAGGGCTTTGGGCATAAGTGCCTGTAAAACCTGCTGATTGACGACGCTCAGGTATTTGTCGTGCTCCCGATTTAAAAGAGGTGGTTCAACCAGGGGGGCCATCTCAGCAATGGTGACGGTCTCACCCTTCATCATGACATTGCGGCCAATCGGAGCATTTCGGAGGGGAATCTGATAGGCCTGAACGCTCAAAGCAGCTTCCTTCACCGATTCACACCGTGTCACCAAAAATTCCCCAGGTTCATCAATTTCAAAGATGACACACCGGCTCGCGTCTAAAATATCGCGCAATTCATCAACTGTTGCCTGAAAGACCTGATCCAGATCCAGCGAGCGGGTGATTCGTTCAGTGGTTCGATTGAGTAACGATTCCCGCCGAGCCTGCTGTTGCGCCTGGGCATAGAGGCGGGCATGGTCAAGTGCAATGCCGGTTTGGGTGGCCGTTGATTCCAAAAAGGTGATTTCTTCTTCTGACCACGTCCGCGATTCACGGCATTGATGCAGGGCAAGTCCATAGAGCGTTGTGGTTTGTCCTTTTTCGCTCAAAAGAATTGGGACGGCGACCAGAGATCGCACCTGGGTTTGTTGAATCCAGGGCCTGAGATCCTCAATCCCAGTTGCCGTTTGAATATCAGAAATCTGATTTGATTTATTTTGGTCTAAAACCGAATAGAAAAATTGAGCTGTAGATACTTCGAGGACCAGATGGTGACTTGGGGAAATTTCAGGCCCAATGGCTTCGGTGCGAATCAGCATCTGATGACTCGCCACATCCAGTTCAAAAATCACGGCCCGGTCAGCCCGGGCCACAACCCGGATTTCCTCAACCGTTGCGCGCAGGATTTCTTCAATATTGAGCGAGCTTCGGATCCGGTCTGCCACCCGGCGCAGCAGAGCTTCCCAGTTCGCTTTGTCTGCCAGTTGGCGCTTTAATTCATAAATGCGCATGGCGCTTCGAACGCGAGCCAGGAGTTCTTTGGGTTCACAGGGTTTGACCAGATAGTCGTCGGCCCCTGAATCAAGGCCAGAGATCTTATCGTCGAGTTCGCCTTTGGCCGAGACCATGATGATTTGCAGATTTTGAAATTCAGGATTTTCACGCAGACGACGGCACACAGATGGTCCATCCAGGATTGGCATCATCCAGTCCAGGAGAATCACCCCAGGTTGATCATGTTCGGCTGCGTCCAGCCCTTTTTGTCCATCATCTGCCTGAGTCACTGTAAACCCAGCCTTGGTCAGTACTTTACGCACGATAAGACGAAAATTGGGGTCATCATCAACCACAAGCACTTTGTCCGGATGGTTTGTCACACCAACACCTCTCACCCCATCAAAGAATTTCGTGTGATCAAAGCGGGGAAACCCGTTTAATCTGGACGAAAGATTCCAGAATGCAAAAAAGGGGCACTCAAAAACTGGTTGGAAATGTGGCCTGCCTGACCACATTTCCAAAAATTTCCAAACAGCTTTGAAGTCTGAACCTGCAGGTCCCGGTTTCCCAACCTGTACACCTTACAACCAGTTGAACCGATCCTGACCAGGGGACTGGACTCTAGCCGGTTGGTCGCTCAGGCGACGGCTGAAACGCGGTGAAATCACGCGTAAAGCGTTCGACATAGTCGGCCAGTAATTCATCAATTCGATGATAATCTGGCGAGGATACAATCAAGCCAGCATGATGTTTTTTGTGGAGGGTCCAGACAATTTCAGGATCTTTAAAGGCCAGATAATCCGGGTATTCCTGCCGGGCAAGCGAAACCAGGAGGCCAGCGTGGTTCTTTTTCATTTTGGGGAGCTTATACGGGTTTTTGTCATCACTGATTTCGAGCTTTGCCCACTCTGCCCACAAGTTCATGCCAGTGGCCGCTTCAATTAACTCCACAATATTGGCACCACCCACCCGCGATGCTGTTTCGAGGAAGTAAAACTGACCATCTTCCGCACCTTTGATAAATTCAGTGTGCGAAACCCCGTGGACAAGACCAAGCGCGGCCATCACTTCCCGGTTTTTGGCCAGCAGTGCCTGTTCATCCGCATCTCCCCGAATCATGGTCCGGGTTGTAAAAACCCCGCCGCCATGGGCCACCGTCATTGGAGGGGTTCCATAGCGACTGGCAATTGAAAACAGCACTTTCTTATTGGTGATAATGCTATCAACGTGAAAGACATCACCTGGCACATATTTTTCCAGGACATAAAAGGATTGTTTATCCCCAAGCGAGTCCAGGATTGGCCAGAGTTCATGGGCATGGTGAACTTTCTTAATCCCGACAGCCGACGCTTCAAACCGTGGTTTCAGGACCCAGGGCGGGGGCACGCGCTCCATATAGTCCCGAATTTGATCATAATTCAGGGCATGCACAAATTCGGGAACCGGAATTCCTGAATCACGGGCTTTCACCCGCATGGCCAGTTTGTCCCGGAAATAGCGGGCGGTGGTGTCGCCCATCCCTGGAATGCGCAGGTGCTCACGGAGCGCCGCCGCGGTTTCAACGTCAAAGTCATCAAGGGCCACAATCCGGTCAATCGTTTGGGTTCGAGCCAGGTAACTGATGCCTTTGATGACATCATCCCGTTTCCATTTTTTGTTGTCATCTGGAATCAGAAATATGTCGTCGAGGCTTTCCCTCGGCCAGTCAGCATCGGCAATGCTTTCTGAAGTGACGAGAAAGGTGCGGCACCCCTGCCGTTTGCATTCCCGCATAAATTCCTGTCCTTTTTCATAGCTGGCCAGGCAGAGAATCGTCAAAGGACGTGATTCTGTCATGGGCGACTCCTTCACAAGAGAAATAATATAGAAATATAACAGGGGACAGCCACTTGCTACCCGCAACTGGCACTGATTGAGAGGGTTCGTCAGAGGTGTGCCACTCGGAATTGCCCAGTGGATACCCGGTTGTTGAACCACAACACTGATATGATAAAAGATTGCAACGGGAAGAAAATGATGACTTTTTGCAGCGAGCGCTTACGTTAGCAAGAAATTTCCTATTCGCCAAGAACCAAAATTGCCCAACTCCGGTTGCCAATGCTGTACCAGGCTCCGCTATACTGGCTGTTTTTCCCTGATGGTCCACATTTGGACTTTGAACCCCAGGATTGTCTCGGTTGATTCCTGAATCTGAATTGCCCTCTGATCGGCAAGCCTTCTGAGCGTCCCATTCCTGAAACTGACTGGATATACTATGGCAAACTTGAATTTTACCTACCGACTTGTAATTGAATATGATGGGACCCGCTATCACGGATGGCAGGAACAGGCCAATGCTCGAACTGTGGCCGGAGAGTTACGCGGGGTTGCCTGTGAGGTCTGCAATGAGAAGGTTGATTTTGGTGGTGCTGGACGAACCGACGCCGGGGTTCACGCCCTGGGCCAGGTTGCTCACCTGAGAACTTCCAAACGCCACAACCCGGTTGAGTTACAGCGATCAATCAACAATTTGCTCCCGGCGGATATCAATCTGGTTCGAGTGGAAATCGCACCACCTGACTTCCATGCCCGCCATGATGCCCTGGCTCGATATTATCTCTATCAACTGGCAACCCAGCGGACCGCGTTTGGGAAAAAATATGTGTGGTGGATTAAAGATCACCTGGATCTCAGACAAATGCGCAAGGCGGCTGAGCATTTTGTCGGGCTACACGATTTTGTCCATTTTAGCCAGCCTGATCCAAGTGTGATGGGAAACCCTCGAAAATCAGAATCAACCCGGGTAGACATCCATCGGCTGACAATCGACACTGGCCGGGGTATGGTCTATGTCCGAATCGGGGCTTCGCATTTTCTGTGGAAGATGGTGCGACGAATCGTTGGCACCCTGGTTGTGGTAGGTCAGGGACAGGTGAGTCCAGATGCAATTCCGGAATTGATGCGGCGTGGGTCACCAGAAATTGCTGCCCACACCGCTCCGGCTTCAGGTTTGTTTTTAGAGCGAATTGAATATCCAGGCGACCCGAAATCGAACCCGACCGCACCGAAACTCAATATTCCCTCGCTTTAAAGTTGATAAGGTGGCCGGGTAACAGGGTGACAATCAACAGATTTGTCATCCTGTCACCCGGTCATTGTGTCACAAACTAGGGCAGTTCCGGATGACGTGGGAACTTCTGATAGGGCAGGCGCACTCCACGCACAAACACGCGATCACATCGCATGTCGGCTGGAGCTTCAAAGCCTTTGGCGCCATTGGCGCAAATAATGTCATCCTGGTCAATTCCATCACCGCTGATGCCAATCCCACCGACTAATTTCCCACCTTTATAGAGGGGAAGTCCGCCAGCAAAAATCTGGAGGCCATTGCGGATATTTGGAAGCAGTGGGCGAGGGGCTTTGACGTTCAAAATATCAATGATGGATGGGGCCAGAATGTCGAGTTGAAGCCCAACATTAAACGGCGAGAAGTTTTTAATGGATGAACTCAACGGGGCATTTTCCGACCCGGTAATGCCATCCGGGAAAAATGGGCGATGCAGAAAGCCGATGCCCCGATCACTAAAGGCGACCGAGCCATCGAGCCGGATGCCTTCATTGGCAAGGGCATCCACATAATTGCCCGCGCCTGCCCGGCGCAGGAGCTGGGCCGCATCAGATCGGCTAAACAAACACGATGACCGGGCTTTTTGGGCCGAGACATCAAGTCCAAAAATTGGGGCATCAGGTGTCGCGCGAATTCCAAGGATTTCACCATCCACCCCAACGACCGTGACATTCACTTCGGCAAAGCTGCCAATTGGTTGACGAATGGCACCACGGGTGCGATACGCCTGTGCAATTGCCTGGGCCAGGATGGTTTCGACTTCGCTGGCTGAGAGGTCACGGTTTCCACGGATTGGAAAAGCTTCTTCAGTCCGATTGTTATCCCGATCAAGGTCCAGGACATCATTGACAATGCGCACCGACATGTTGCGGAGCGTCCCGCATTTGAACTGGCTAACTGGTCCTAAATACGCAATTCCGGGTTGAATGCCTCCTAACGGGTTAAGCGCCGTGTTGAGGAATTTGCCAACCCGGCTCAGGTTAACCGGGTTTTCAGCCCCCTGGGGGGGAGCATTGAGGAATGGCAGTCGAACGCCATCCACATAGATATTATCTGCCTGAATGAGTTCAGGTGATTCATAGCCACGGGCACCGGCGCGAGCAATGGTCTCTTCAACGGATTGATCGTTGTCGTCCGGCACTTTGTCAACACCATAGGCGCCTTCGACTTCGACCCCAATCCCGCCAACCGGGATCTCACCCATAAAGAGCGGCACGGCACCAGGGTCACCAGAGATGCCCAATGGCAGGCGTGGATTAACGTCGCTGATTAAAAAGAGGTTGGAAAATTGAACCCCAAACAGCGGGCCGCCTGGGGAAAAGTTTACCCCCGGTGGAATGTTTTCTTGAATGATAAAGCTGGCTGAACGCGGAGAAAATGCGTTGCCAGTTGTTTGAAATACTGATCCAGTGCCTGCTTTGGAAATGGCCATGAATTCAGTTTGAATATTTGGCACCGAGGGGAGTTCAAGCGGACCAGGGGTCGTACCGCCTTCAATTCGGCCAAACCGGTTGGCCCCTTTCATGCGGTATACCGCCAGGACGTTGACTTCGCGATCAGTGACGGCAATGGTGGCTTTCACGCCCAGGTTCAGGGCTCGGGCCACTGCCTGTTGAATTATCCGGTTCACGTCAGAGACGGCCAGTGCCTTTGCGTCCGGATTGGGACACATGACCTTGTTCAACCCAATGGTTGGGTATTGAGGGACTGGTTCCGGCGACAGACCGGAAGCTGCTGTCCCTCTGATTTGACCAAGGGGAAGCGATAACGATGATACCGCCATCAGCAACGTGAACAAAAAAGGAATTGACCGAGATCTGGGGGTTTTCATGGGATCATGCCTTCCTTACGAAAATGTACCTGAGCCCAGGCCATGTGTGCCGAGACAAAAACTCACCCGGCAAACAGATAGTTGAAGAGAGGACGGCCCTCCCTCCACCTGGATGGCACTGGACTTCAAGTCAGTTACTGTTCAGGATGCAGTCGAACAACCCCGGTTAGGGGAGGTTCACCACGATTGGGTCTGCACGTTGAGCGGGAATCCAGACGATGTATGACCCATTACCCTCGAAAGACAATCAAAAACAACCACTGATGAAAAAAACCTGAAATCTTGAGTAAACGAGCACGTTTACACCCGTGCGTGGTGTGGAACGATTCGTTAGAAAATGAGGAGTTTATTGAAAACTGTTGGACAAGCGCCCAGAGAATAGTTGCTAAAACCATAACCAAATAATGCATCAGCTACGATTCTTTGCATTGACCTTCGCCGGATTGACCCGAAGGTTCTCGGCGGGCGGTTGGACTACGGCCAACTCGATAGCAGGCACTTCACGCCACTGCTGCTATTCAGTCTCAATCAAGATGATCAGCCAGACCCACCGCCTGAACCTCAGCGCGAAGAGAATACGGATGACCTGTATGAAGCGCCAGAACTGTAATTCAGGTATTCCACCCTTGGCAAGTCAAAAGATTCGAGAGGTGATCGTCATTTGACCTGTTTTATATTGCTATATTTGGATTGGATTTGATTAGAAAAGATAAATTAGCATTCAATACCAAAATCTTGAAAAAAATACAGACCAAAATTTGACTTCATGAAAAATTCAAGACTATTATTGGCGCACGGAATCCAGCTACCCATCCAGACAACAGCAATCAATCAACATTTTCCCACTGCCGGTTTGAATGCTCCACCCCAAACTGGCGTGATGCGGTTCTCTCAATCTCAGGCTTTAACTCCTTTCAAAAAGCCGCCTTCGCATCACCATTCACCTAAAAGCTCTCTAACCTGATCTTTTTGAATCCAAAACAAGTCACGACCACTTGTGCCAGGATTTCAACCCAAATTCTGACTCCTTGGGGTGAAACCCTTTTGTTCTTGACCAGTGAGGAATTTTTTGGAAGCGCAAGCACTGTCGTTGAAATATCTTCAAAGCATTACCCCCCTATTTGAGCCCTGACGTTGCCCAAACCCGGTTCCAGCCAAACCGAGGGATCGCTCATGACTGGAATTTGATTGTGTTTGCGCAACGACAACCTTACAAGGAGCGGCGATTATGAACAGTGGCCTGCACCGTTTGCTGGTTTTCCTCTTTGCCACATGTCTGATATCTGTGATGTCAGGAGTGGTTTACGCGCAAAATGTGGCGCAAAGCACCCTCAGTGCCCCCGAAGCTGCAGCCAGTTCACCGGAGTCAACCACCGGTGATGATCCACAGGTTGATCTTCAAAACCCACCTAAAAATGTACCTGGTGCGGCTGGGCGATCTAGCGTCAAACCCAAAAGTACCCAAAACGAAGGCGACCCGGGCCCTCCAGTCGAAGACCGCTGGCGGATTGGGTTTCCTGAGTGGAACCGTACCGTGAAAGGAAGTTTATCCAACCCCTATCGGCAAAACGTGCTGAAAGGGGACTATCCGATTTTCGGTCAGTACAACTTTTTTGTTCTGACCATGGAAAGCATCACGGCCAATATCGTCCGCCGGCTTCCGGTTCCAAGCGATGTCAGTACCAATAAGCCCGATGGCGAAGAGTTTTTTGGCCGTGGCGGACAATATATTCTGCAGCAAAATTTTCTGGTTTCGGCGGAGTTATTCCACGGGGATGCTGCCTTCAAGCCAGTTGACTGGCGTGTTCGATTCACCCCGGTGTTCAATATCAATTATGTCAACACAGGTGAAAATGGCATCATCAACCGTGACGTGCGACGTGGCACCAACCGTCTTGACGGGCATGTTGGTCTGCAGGAAGGCTTTGTCGAAGTCCGGTTAGGTGATACCTCGCGGATCTTCCCGTTTCTGCGTGGCAAAGGAAGTCGTGGCGGACACAGTCCTTACTTTGACACGACCTCACTGCGCGCTGGAATCCAGCAGTTTAACAGCGATTTTCGCGGGTTGATCTTCTTTGATAACAACCTCGGGGTTCGCCTGTTTGGAAATCATCAAGACAATAAATATCAGTACAACGTGGCCTATTTCCACATGCTGGAAAAAGATACCAACAGCGGCCTGAATACGTTTGATTTCCGGAGCCAGCGGGTTTGGATTGCCAATCTGTATCGGCAGGATTTTATTAAAAAGGGCTATACCGCTCAGTTGAGCGTTCACTATAACGACGACCAGCCGTCAATCCGGTATGACACGAACAACTTTCTGGTTCGTCCACAACAGGTTGGAAGTGTGACCCCACACAGCATCAAAGCCGGATACTTTGGCTGGACTGGGGACGGCCACTTCCGCCGGATTAACATCAATCACGCGTTTTATCAAGTTATTGGGCAAGACAGCCGCAACCCGATTACCCAGCGGTACGAGCGCATCAATGCCCAGCTTGGTGCCCTGGAACTGTCAATGGACCGTGACTGGCAACGGTTTAAAGTCTCTGGGTTTTTTACCTCAGGGGATAATGGGATCAAAGATGGTCGCGCCAATGGGTTTGATTCAATCCTTGATAACCAGTTTTTTGCTGGTGGCGAAACCAGTTTCTGGAACAGCCAGGAAATCCGCCTGACCCAAACCGGGGTGGCATTGACAACCCAAAACAGCCTGATTCCCTCATTGCGGAGCAGCAAACTCCAGGGACAGTCCAACTATGTAAATCCGGGGATCATTGTCGTCAATGGTGCCTATGAAGCTGAGTTGACCCCTCGGGCGAAACTGGAAGTGAATTTTAACTATATGCGCTTCCATCGGACCCAGGTGCTCAAAGAGTTGCTCTTTCAGCCAAAGGTTCGCCACAACATCGGGTTTGATTACGGCGCTTCGTTAACCTACCGACCGTTGCTCAGCGAAAACATCATTCTCAAGTCCGGCATTTCAGTGTTTAGTCCACTGAGCGGATTTACTGACATTTATACCTCAAAATGTGAACCTGGTGTGAATTGCGGCCAGGGCCAGAAAACACTGTTTGCGCTGTTCTCAAAGGTTATTGTGACGTTCTAATCTGAGACGTTATCGAACACAAAAAAACCAGTTGTGAACTGATCGCTTTCATATCAAGAAGAGAGGGAAAGACACATGCGTTCACTCGGGAAACTCTCTTGGATCAAGTTACTGAGTTGTGGCCTGGTAATTGGGCTGGCGCTGATCGTTTTTGGCGTCCGATGGAATGGCGCCCGGACTCAGGCCGCTTCCTCATCATCAACCCAACCCGCAAACGAGACCGACTTGGCAACCGACCCCGAGACAGCGGCGACTGCATCTGCACCAGCGCCATCCAAAGATGCACCCAAGAGCACCAAAGCTGGTGATCGATATGCACAGGATGCAGATGATTCAGGATGTAAAAGCTGTCATCAGGGGGTTGAACCATCCCACGTCAACATTAAAGGTCAGGAAGATCCAGTTATTTCATGCGTGTACTGCCACGGTGGAAAGGGCGATGTCAAAGCCCCTGCTGGTGAGCAAATGGGAGCTACTGGCTATGAGAAAGCCAAAAATGAGGCCCACGTACAGCCGAAATACCCCAAGAAATGGCAGGATGCAAAGACCAAAAAACAAACTTCGGCCAACCCGGTCCGATCATATGAACTGTTAAATCAGGAAGATCCAAAATTTATCCGCTTCATTAACCCTGGCGACCTGCGCGTGGCTGATGTCTCGTGTGGCGAGTGCCACGCTGAGGAAGTGAAGTTTGTCCGCACCAGCATGATGACCCATGGCGGAATGCTGTGGGGGGCCGCGCTCTATAATAATGGGGCGTATCGAGTAAAAAATTCGCAGTTTGGGGAGGCGTACAATGTTGATGGCGCCCCAATCCGGCTTGAAACCCATCCAAAACCAACGCCAGAGGAAACCAAGTACAAAGGCGTGATTCCATTTTTGAACCCGTTGCTGCGGTGGGAAGTTTCTCAACCGGGCAACATCCTCCGGGTGTTTGAACGCGGAGGTAAGAAACTGCCCGAAGTTGGCAACCCGATTCCGGACGAACGCCCTGGATTACCCGAAGTCAAACTCAGCCCGCGTGGATTTGGAACAGTGCTGCGCACTGACCCGGTGTTCCTGGGGCTGCAAAAGACACGGTTGCTGGATCCATTACTGTCGTTCCTGGGCACCAACGATCAACCAGGGGATTACCGCTCCAGCGGTTGTACTGCCTGTCATACCCCGTATGCCAACGACCGGTTTGAGGCGCACTCTGCCCAGTTTGCCAAATATGGGCACGAAGGCAAATCGTTCACGGCTGACCCGACGATTCCAAAAAATGAACCGGGTCACCCGATTAAACACCAGTTGACGAGCGCCATCCCGACCAGTCAGTGTCTGGTTTGTCATATGCACCCTGGCACAAACCTGGTGACCACTTATGCCGGGTTTATGTGGTGGGACAATGAAACCGATGGCGACAAGATGTATCCGGAAAAGAGCGCCAAACTCAGCAATGAAGAGCTGGAAAATATTCGCATCCGCAACCCTGAAGGATCAGCCCAGAAGGGCAAATGGGGAACGGATACCGAATTTTTGAATCAAACCGGCTCACCGGATTTCAATAAACAACTCAAGCGCACTCAGTTTGCTGACTTCCACGGCCATGGCTGGATGTTCCGGGCAATTTTCAAACAGGACCGCAAAGGCCATTTCCTGGATGCCCAGGGAAATAAAGTTGAGAATGTGACCGGCGAAACCATGCATCAGGCCACGCAACCATACACGGAAGCGGAATACAAAGCCTGGCAGGAAAATAAACCTGTCCGGCCAGGGGTTCCAGTCCATTTGAAGGATATCCACCTTGATGCCGGAATGCACTGCGTTGACTGTCACTTCTCACAAGATGGACACGGCAATGGAAAACTGTATGGCGAGCCGCGGGCCGCGATTGAAATTTCCTGTATTGATTGCCACGGATCAATCTACAAGAAAGCACTCTCCGATGGTAAAAACACAGTAACCACTGGTTTTGCCGGCGGAAACAAGCTTTCCAAATACAAAGTCTGGGTCAAAGGCAAGAGCAAGAAACAACCGGTTTTAGAACTCAAGGATGGAAAGATCATTCAACATTCCGCCCTTGATCCGGAAAAAGAATGGGAAGTCGTGCAAACCGTTGATACGATTGACCCGGCCAGCCCGCACTACAGCGAAAAATCCCGATTGGCCAAAACCATGCAAAAGGATGGTCGTTCGTGGGGGGCCGTGCCAAACCAGGCACCTACCTACAAGTGGGATCCAGATAAGAAGCAAACCGTGTTGGCCAACAACCCGGACTTTGAACTGGCCCATAACGATAACCGGATGACCTGTTACTCCTGTCACTCGTCGTGGATGACCAGTTGCTTTGGCTGTCACCTGCCAATGGTGGCCAATCAGAAACGCAATATGGCCCATAACGAAGGTGGTCCGGAAACTCGTAACTGGACCAACTATAACTATCAGGTTCTGCGTGATGACGTGTTTATGCTCGGCGTCGGCGGAACAGCGACGGGTGCGGTTGAATCTGGACGCGATTCTGGCGGCATGATTGCTCCGGTGCGATCATCAAGTGCGGTCATCGTGGGTTCAAAGAACGCCAACCGCAACTGGCTCTATTCGCAACAGCAAACCATTTCGGCTGAAGGGTATTCCGGTCAGGCGATGAACACCCACGTTCCACACACCGTGCGTGGAAAGGGTGAAACCAAGCAATGTACGGATTGCCATATTTCGAAAGAAAATGACAACAACGCCATTATGGCCCAGTTGTTGTTGTTAGGGACCAACTATGTCAACTTCATGGGTCGCTACATTTATGTGGCGGCTGGTGAGCATGGCTTTGAAGCTGTGGTGGCTACTGAGCGTGACGAACCCCAGGCCGTGATTGGCAGTTCGTTGCACAAGCTGGCCTATCCAGAAGAGTACAAGAAACACGTTGACAACAAACGTGAACTCACTGAAGCCTATGAACACCACGGCCACGTCGTCAGCCTGCAAATGCGAGGTGAATACCTCTATGCGGCTGAAGGCGAAAAAGGCATCCACGTGTATGACATTGCTAACATTGATGACAAAGACTTCTCGGAACGGATTACATCCGCTCCGGTCTCGCCCCTGGGGCAGAAGTTCTATGTCAAAACCAAACACGCCACGGCGATTGCTTCTCCGACCACGCTTGGGGTTGACCCCACCCGCGAGCACCTGCCTGAAAACGAAGAACAGCCAATCAGTCTGGTCTACGCTTTCCTGTATGCTTCCGATAAGGAAGAAGGACTGGTGGTGATTGGGGACGGTCTGAGCGGAAAACATGGTCCAGGCGTGGCAACCCTGCTCGATGGCGACCCGGCCAATAACTTCCTGGCGCGTCAACCAGGGTTTAACCCAGATGGCAAACTCAGCGGGGCTGAAAACCTGACTGTGGCCGGCAACTGGGTGTACCTCCTGTGTGACAAGGGCGTGGCAGTCATTGATATTTCAAATCCGCTCAAACCTGAATTGAAGACAATTGTCGAAGGCTTCCACGAGCCAAAAAGCATTGCCGTTCAGTTCCGATATGCCTTCGTCACCGACGAAGAAGGGATGAAAGTCATTGACATTACCCGACCCGAACGGGCCAAACTGGTCAAAGACGCCGAAGTCCCGATTAAACATGCCCACGGTATTTACGTGGCTCGGACCTATGCCTATATCGCGGCTGGTGAAGAAGGTCTGGTTATTGTTGACGTTGAAAAACCAACCGAACCAAAACTTGACCAGACATACAACGCCAACGGTGAAATCAATGATGCTCACGACGTGAAAGTCGGCATGACCAATGCCAGCGCTTTTGCTTACATCGCCGACGGAAAGAACGGAATGCGGGTGCTGCAAATTATGTCACCTGAAACCAATCCGAACTTCCTGGGCTTTAGCCCACGGCCAATGCCGGAATTGATTGCGACCTATCCAATGAAAGGCCACGCGCTGGCCATTTCAAAGGGATTGGATCGAGACCGGGGTGTGGATGAAAGCGGAAATCAACTGGTCGTGTTTGGTCGTCGTGGGGCACGTCCATTTAATCTTGAGGAAATGCGGACGATGATGCGGCCACGGGTAACGAACGAACCCCCAGGACCGCCCATCAATGCCGCTCCGCCGACCATGGGATTGCTCACCAACATATCTGAGTATTTCAAGAACCTGGATGCGGCCAACGCACTCTTCGGTCTGGCTCTGGTACTGTTGCCGTGGCCATTCCTCAGACGTCGGAAAGACGAGTAGTGCTCATACTTTTTAGGAAAAGTTCAGAGTTTCGCTTTCAGACAGCAATGTCTTGAAGAATATTGACGATATATATTGTAAGGATAGGGCCGCCTGAAGGCGGAACTCTCAACAGTCGTTGCCGAAAAGAGGTGGTTGTGCAGAACTCGCGTCGTTTGATGGCTCTCGTTGTTTTCTCCCTGGTGATCTCTGGAATCCTGCTCACCAGGGTTGTTGCAACCCAGATGACTGTGATCCCAGCTTCGGCTTCAGTTCACAGAGATGTCTCTTCGCTTCCACCCTGGACAGCAGATCAAGAAAAGGTTGGAGACCCAAAGCCAGCCTCCACACCCACCAAACCAGTTGCCAAAGGGCCGGTTGATTACAGTAAGTTTAATCATGCCGATCACGATGGCGACGTTCGCAAATTAACCAGTTCCGGAACGATGAAACTGGATTGCACTTACTGCCATCTGGTGGATGATTCCGACAAATTACAAGCCGGGTTTGGCGATTTCCCCTGTGAAACACCAGATGGTGCCAAAGCCCTGGCCAAAACTCGAATGGTCAAACACAGTGCCTGTATTGACTGCCACAAACCTCAATTTGTTGGGGCGGGCGTCAAACAGGCCATGTGTTTGATCTGCCACACCAAATTTGGACTTCAACGTGGATTGCCGGTTCGGAATTTCCCCAACGAAGCCGGGCAATCTGAATTTGACGTTGAATTTCCACATAGCAAGCACAAAAAGTACGTCAAATTTGTATTGAACCAGTCACCATCCACCGTCCAGGTTGCGTCTCTGGTTGGTCTGCCATCTGGTAGTTCAAATCCAATTCGAACCACCGTGGCAACCGTGGCGGCTGATTCTAATTTTGCCTGTGCGGCCTGCCACAGTGTTGAAACCGCCGGAGTTTTTGCTGCGCGACCCGAACACCGCTCCTGTTTTGTCTGCCATAGTGAAAAGGTCGAGAAACGATATGAAGACGCCCAAAGTGAGCCCTATGCCACAAACTGTGCCGGGTGTCATCCCAAAATGCAGGCCAAACCCTATGCGGCGGCCCACCAGATCCAGTTCCAGATTGCCAGCGCCAAAACTGAAGCTGGAGCGTTGCGGTTCCGACACGATTCTGACCACGCCATCCTTCAGCAAATTCCTGGTACTCAAGAAATCCTCACCTGTGTGCACTGTCACGGCGAAATCAGTGATGCCGTTGCCCGGGTAAAATTTGATGCCGATTTTCCAAAGTTAAAAGCTCGGGATGAAAAGAAAGCCCCAGACAAGCAACTCTATAAAGACATCACTGAATATTCAGACTTCCTGGTTTCAAAATACCCTCAATCGTGTGGCGGATGCCATTCCTTAAAGAAAAAGCCGTTAATCGTTGGCTGGCTTTCAGGATCAAACAAATTTGGCAATATTTTCAGTGTCAGTGACTGTGACCGATGCCACGCCCAGGATATCATTGACAAAGACATCAACTATCACAAAAAACAACTCAATCCTCCCAAGAAAACTGAATAAGCGCCGGGAAAAATTGTTGCCTTCCCACATAACGCGGCTGAACCAGAAACAACAGGAACGGGATCCATCTATATGTGGCCGAATTCCAGGTTAAACCCCATGTCATCTTCTAAAACTCGCATGCAACCAAACCCGGAACCCGGAACCCGGAACCCGGAACCCGCTGTCAAGGATCGGCTCAAAGCCGGTGTGTTCCTGTTCTTCTCGATGGCAGCGCTGGCGATAGTGGTGACGGCGTGTAGTAAACGCCCGGAAATCCCGAAAGAAACCGGGAAAGCTCCGGCCCCGCCGTCCATTGGCATTTCTCCTGGTGTTCCAGCCATTATCCCCGTGACCCTCAAACAGGGGACCGATATTTCAAAATTTACTCACAAAAGCCATGAGCGACGACCAAAACCAGATGGTACCCCTGACCCAGCAGGTGAAATGGTTTCGTGTGAATCGTGCCATCAGCGCGAGAAAAATATCACCGCTCCTGAGTTTCCTGGCCATAGTGCCTGTCTGACCTGCCATTTGAAAGAATTCAATTCCGTTGATGCCAGTTCCATTGGGATGTGTACCATCTGCCACCAAAACCTGGACACGATTGACGCCCCACTGGTTTCCTTTCCCGCGCGCAAAAGCTACAACACGTTCTTTGATGTACAGCAACATCAAAATCATGTGAATTACTCGTTCCCGGACAAACCAAATGAAAAAGTAGCCTGTGCCTTCTGCCATCCAAGCCAGGACAAGGGTGTCAAAGTTGGATTTCCAGGGTATCCCGAGCGCAAATTTGATGGCGCGCTTGTCACTTTGGTCAAGAACGGAGTTGGTGTTGCCTTCCCAGCCCACCCAGAGTGTTATGCCTGCCATACGGAACAGGGTGGCAAAGTGACACCGGGTGCTCACACCGTTCAACCTGGTGCCCTTGGCCCGGGCAATTGCGCTGCCTGTCACCCAACGTTGATTGACCCGAAAGCCAATCCACCACAGCCTCTGCCTCCAGGTGCCCAGTTGCTGCTCACCAAAATTTCCAGTCCAGCATACCGGTACAAATTTTCGCACCGTGACCACGAAGTCAAAGGCATGAAATGTATCGAGTGTCATAATATCAACAGCAGTTACAACACTTCAGAAGTTCCTCAACCGAAGGCGAAAGCCCACCTTGCGAAAAAATCAGTTGCCGGGCAAGGGTGTTTTAGCTGTCATAATGGAAAACGGGCGTTTGGAGACGAGGATTTCAACAGTTGTGAACGGTGCCACTCAAAACAGGATTTAGCCGGAAGTTCTCAGCAGGCAATGGCGTTCAATCGGTAGTTACGGTGTTGAAAGCAACTCAAAATCTTGCATTTGCGGCAAATACAACGTATTGTTGACCCTGCCCATCACACTGTTCCCACGATATTTATTCAATAAAAGCTGATGAACCACCTGAAGGAAAGGAACAAGTTATGAAACTTGCAGTTACCCTTGTGTTTCTGTTAGGGGTTTCCCTGGTTTCCGGCAGTACCTATCTGAACTCGAAGCTCTTTGCCCATGCTTCGGGATCAGTTGCCAGGACTGTGGTAACCTCGGTTGAACCAGCAGCACCACAAGATAAAAAAATGCAGAGCCGGACGATGCCCGGCAAAATGGTTTTAGATGACGAAGATGCCGGCGTCACCATGTATGCCGGTGATAAAGGCAAAGTTGATTTTGACCACGATCAGCATGCGGCGCTTGATACCTGCGTTACCTGCCATCACACCAACACCAATAAGCTTACCAAAGCCGTTGAAGAAGATGTGATGAAGTGCGCGGTCTGTCATAAAGACGAAGAAACCGAATGCGCCACTGAAGGCACCAACGAAGATCGCAAATTCAAAGGCAAAACCGCGATTTCATCTGAAGACGCATTTCATGGAACGGGTTCCCCTGACCGGCTGGCAGGTTGTATTGATTGCCACAAAGCCCGGAAAGACAAACCCAAAGCCCAGGCTTTCACCAAGTGTGCCGAATGCCATAAGAAATAGGTATTTTAAAGCCAGTTTGTCATCAGCCGTCAGTGGTCAGGGAATGGAAGTCTTTCATCACCTGGCTATTGATGAATGCAGAATGACGGTTACGAAATGGTATTCATCATTTAACCCTCTCCACAAGGCAGAAAGCTTGGAAAATCCTATGCTTTCTGCCTTCCTTGTTTGCAGGCTCTCGTGAACAAAAACACCATCGGCGTTTTATTGATTGGATTATTTATCGGGTTTGGTTTGGGGGTCACGTTCACCAAATCATCAAGTCCGACCCCTCCGGCTCCACCAGCCGAGTCAACCGCAACCGCCCCAAAATCAGCACCACCACTCTCACCAACTGCGGGTCAACAGCTTCCAGCCAATCACCCGGCTGTGGAAGGTGAAATTGCACCGCCAAAACCAGCCGGTGCTGCCCCTGCCACCAATCAGGAGCTGGAAACGGCGACAATTGAAGCCAACACCAATCTTGGCGATTATATTCTTCAGATGAAGGCCGCAGCGGCGTGCTATCAAGCCAATCAATTTGACCAGGCGTTGGTCTTTTTAACCCGTGCCCAGGTCCTGCGGCCCGATAGTGTGGATGTTTTGTTAGGATTGGGGACAACCAATGCCGCACTTGAGAAGTATGATGAAGCCGAAAAATATCTGACCAAAGCCTTAAAAGTGACTCCGAATGACCCGGAAGCAAATGCAGAACTTGCGGTAACCTATAATAAACAAAAGAAATACGATGTTGCGATAGCGGCTGCCAATCGTTCGCTCAAAGCCGCCCCAGGGCAGGAACGAGCCCTTGAAGCCCTGGTTGAAGCCTATTTGGAAAAGAAAAACACCCGTGAGGCCAGTACTGCGCTGGCCAAACTTTCAGGACTCAATCCCAGCAACCCCAGTCTGGCTGTCTTTCGCCAACAACTTGAAAAACTGCAGGGGCAGGGGCCCTTGCCTTCACATTGAACTTTGAGAGGGAAGGTATGACGCAAAAAATTTTTGAAGCTGCGGAAATGATCAAATCACGACGTGACGTTCTCAAAGCCGGGTTGGTGGCCGGCATCACTGGTGCGGCTGCGATAATTGGAGACTCGTTACTCTTCCAGCCAGAGGTTCAGGCTCAAGGAAAGGGACCAGCGAAGGGTGGCGCGGCCTCAAGCAAAGCCAATGATATTGTGATTATGAATGTTGCCCTGGCGCTCGAACATCAGGCGATTGCTGCCTATGCCATCGGGGCTGATACGGGACTTCTTTCCGACAAAGTGAAGGCTCTGGCGGTCCACTTCCAAAGTCAGCATATGGCCCACCGGGATGCACTCGAAAAAACCATCAAAAGCTTTAGCGGTACGCCTGTCGCGGCTCAGGCAAAGTACGAATTCGACACCTCAAAAATCAAAGCCGAAGCCGATGTCCTTGCCTTTGCTCTCAATCTTGAAGCAGGTGCCGCCAGTGCCTATCTCGGGGTTTTAAAGTCAATTTTTACCAAAGATTTGCTGCCAGTTGTGGCCGGGATTGCCTGCGATGAATCACAACATGCCGCAGTGCTGCGATATGCACTTGGATTGCAGCCCGCACCAGATGCCGTGGTGAAGTAAGA
>DAOQNB010000005.1:0-29229 GCA_035335845.1 Acidobacteriota bacterium
ACAGTATCAGGACTGGTTATCGGTTCCGTTTCTGTTTGGTACCACACAGGGTGATGAAGCCCGTGTGGTCAATATGAAAGAGCTGGATACATTGCCGATGGAGGATGCTTTTGCCTGGTGTGATCTCAATCCATTCAGTTTGTTTCTGGTGAGAAATGTCTTGATCTTAAACGGAGATGACCTGGCTCCACGTGAGATTGTCGAGCGGGTTTATGCGCGGCTCAAAGACTTTGCTGAACTTCGATATTTACGCGTCCTGGTTCGGATTCTGGCCCAGGACCCGGTTGAGCAGATTCGCAACTTACGAAGGGTTGCCGAACTTGACCCAAACAGTTACTTCCAGCTTGGGGAACGACTTCTGCAACAAGGACAGACGGAAGAAGCTGCCGCGATTTACTTAAAAGGAATTGAAGTCTGTAAAGACCGGGTCCTGGTCAGCAATAGCGTTCGGTGGCTGGTCCGGTATTTGATGCAGACCGGAAAATTTGATCAGGCACAGGCGATTGCCAATGATGCGGCTGAGGTCTATTCAGGCGAAGGACTGCTGACCAAAGTTTACTGGCTTGAAATGCAGGGCCGATTGGATGAAGCTGAGTCATATTTGCTCAAAGTAGAAGAGCGCTATAACACGGCCATTCCGCTTGCCGGGTTTTATATTCGAAACAGCAAGAAGAACCCGCGCTATGCTGCCGAAGTTGCTCAAGGAATGCCCACCCTCTTTCCCCAGGGCATCCGGAAATTTGTGCCTCCCCCATCTGGGTCGCCGCCCAGATCAGGAGTCAAATTTTGGAAATATTGCTATCAGATGGGCGAGCACGGTATTCAAAAAGGTGCAATCATTGTTGCAGTGAACGGAAATCTGGTTGAGAATCTGGGTCAGTATAAGTTCCTTATTTTGAGCACACTTGACCCACAGCTTACCTTGACTACCTACCAAAACGGACAGTATCAGACCATTCAAAACTATTTCATCGGACAGGTTCTGGGAGGGGCAGATCAGATACAGACCTTTCAACCATCAGCCTAAACGCCAGTTCCTGAGTCAATCAATTGATCATCACCTCATCAACCACGTTGAAAGCCACTTCAATCTATGCTTGAACTTCGACCCAACTGCGAACACTGTGACCGGGACCTTCCCCCAAATGCGATTGACGCCATGATCTGCACCTTTGAATGCACGTTTTGTGTGGACTGTGTTGATACGGTGTTGCACAACGTGTGTCCAAACTGCGGCGGCGGCCTGGTTCGGCGACCAATTCGGCCACACCGGCTTCTGGACAAATACCCGCCCTCCCAGCAGCGGGTGTTCAAACCTGTCAAGCTTGAAGAACACCAGGCACGGCTCGAACAGCTCCGGGATATCCCTCCGGCCCAACGATGAATTGTATTTCTCCAAAAGGCTTAATCGGCATGCCACACTCTCAAAAACCCCCTTCGCTCTCTCTGGCCGAGCTTCACGAACAAATTGATCAAGCCTGTGACACCCTGCGTCAACACAATCATCACGTACTCCAGGAAACGGCCAAAACACTGGCAGCACTGGGTCTGGCAGCCGTCGAGCCGCTGATGGAAAAGCTGCACGACCCTGATCGCTACGTACAGGATGTTGTGGCCCGTGCGCTTGGGCAACTTGGTGACTCACGACCAGTCGTTTTGCTGCTGGAAATAATCAAGGACTATCAACCACTTTCAGATGATGAAAAAGACGAAGAGGACCTGTCAGAACCTGAATTTCGGGCGGTTGAAGCGCTTGGAAAAATTGGAGACCGGCGCGTGGTGGAACCACTTTTGGATGAACTTGACCGGCTGGTGGCCATCCAGCCTGACGTCGTCACCACGGAAATTATTTATTGTCTTGGCGAAATTGGGGACCGACGTGCGTTGGAAACCTGCCTGCGATTTCTCAAACCACCACTGGTTGATCACAGCCACTGGAAAGCGGCTCACTACGCATTACCAAAATTTGGTGAACCGGCAGTGGCACCGCTGATTGAGCTGCTGAACGAAGTTGACGACCCGCTCATTGCCTACGATCTGGCTGAAATTGGCCACCCGTCGGCAATTCCGGTGTTGTATGAAGTACTTGAAGATACCTGGCGACCAGACCATCTGCGAGCCAATGCCGCTCACGCGTTGGGAAAACTCAAGGCGCCCAATGCCTTTGAAACACTGCTCAGGTTGCTCAACCACGAAGCAGACAACCCCAATTTGCTCCGCGGAGTCATCCTGGGTCTGGGCAACACTCAAGACGAACGCGCCCTCGAAGCACTGCTCAAACTCTTTGATCATCCCTTTGATCAGGCCCTGTTTGGATGGATCATTGAAGCGCTGGGCGAGCTTGGAACCTCCGGTGCGATTGATGTGCTGGTCGTGCTACTCGACAGTCAGGACATGCACATTCGACAGCTTGCCATCCGCGCCCTGGAACGTGGTGGCGATGAACGAGCCATTCCGGCACTTCAACTTTTAGTGGATGACTACGAACGACCAACCAGCCTGATGCTTGACGAAACAACCGAAGCCGGAATCAAGCAAATGCTTGGCCCGGACGGCGTTGATGAAGTACTGGATTTATTTGGCGAAGGCACTCGCCGCTGGGCTGCCAGCGCCATCCGGGCCATTCGCCAGCGTTCGCAGGTTTCGCTTTTCGACAACTCCGGCGAGTTTGATTCGCAACTGACGAATTAGAGACTTGTCAGTACCACCTGCGTCAGCGGGTGGGTTCGGATGCAAGCAAGCCCACCCACTGACGCGGGTGGTACTGACTCCTCAGTTCTTCTGATTCGCCTCCAACACAAAAGTGAACGAGTGAAGAAGCCAATACCCTGAACCCCGAACCCTGACCCCTGGTTTTCACACCCCGAACCCCGAACCCTGACCCCTATGAATTCCCTTTCCCTGGCACAATTTGTTTCTATCACTCACGCTGATTTATCAACTGAAACAATTCAAAATCATATATTTACCAATATTTGTACTGATTCGCGGCGGGTACAGCCAGATGCACTGTTCTTCGCCTTACAAGGTTCACAGGTGGATGGTCACGCTTTTGTTGGTCACGCCCTCCGCAATGGTGCTGTGGCAGCAGTCGTCCGGCGTTCCTGGGCGGCCCAACATCCGGAACTGGCCACTGAACGACTGATCCTGGTGGATGATCCACTGGCCAGCCTCCAAAAACTGGCTGGATGGTGGCGGAAGGAACTCCGAGGCAAAGTCCTGGCCATCACCGGCAGCAACGGCAAAACGATTGTGAAAGACGCGCTGCATCAGGTGCTGTGCGGAATGTATGAATGTTCGGCCAGCCCAGGCAGCTATAACAATCAGCTTGGCGTGCCGCTCTCGCTCCTGCGATTCCCACAGGAAGTCGAACTGGCACTGGTTGAGGCTGGTGTTTCCGAAAAAAATGATATGCCGGTGCTCGAACGCATGATCCGACCTGATTTTGGTATTTTGACCAACATTGGTCTGGCGCATCTGTCGGCCTTTGGTTCGCGCGAAGCGATTGCTCAGGAAAAAATGCAACTGTTTGCCAATATTGCGCCGGAAGGCTGGTTGTTGGTACCGGCCAATGAACCTTTGCTTGAGCCCTCTCTCTCAACGCTTCGGTGCCGGATCCATCGGGTTGGCCAGAAAAACCCGGACCTGCCATTTGTCGAACAGCGGCACCCATCAAAAGACGGCCAGTTGTTGACCCTGCATTTCCCAGGTCACTCGACGTTTGAGTTTTTTGTTGACACCCCATCGCTGGAAATTGTGACCGATCTTGAAATTGCGGCCTGTGCCGGGTTTCTGCTGGCAGTGCCAGAGGCCATGATTGTTGAAGCCTTAACCGGCTATAACCCTGGCTCAACCCGCATGGAAACCTGGAAGTCCCCCAACGGGGTGACACTCATCAACGATTCGTGTAGTTCTGACCCAATTTCCGTTCGCTCTGCCCTGCGGACGCTGGCCACCATGAGCAACGACCGGGGCAAACGCATTTTTGTCTTCGGCGGAATGCGCGAACTCGGACCACTTGAAGCCGTCGAACACGCCCAGGTCGGCTATATTGCCGCTGAAAGTAATGTAGACACACTGGTTTTGATTGGAAGCCGCCAACTGGATCAGACCGAGGATGCCTTTCGTGAAAAGGCTGCTGGCCAGGTGCTCCGCTGCCGGAATTTTGAGGAAATCAAAAGCCGGTTGCTCCCCAGTTTAAAATGGGGAGATACCATTCTGGTCAAAGGACCACGCAATACCGACATCAACGACATTGCCCGCGAAATCACGGAAACCATGGCGCCCAATCGGTTTATTGTTGATCTGGAAGCCATCAACGAAAACATCACCCGCTTTCAACGCCACGTCGGGCCAAACACCCGCATCCTGGCCATGATTAAAGCGCTCGCCTATGGCAGCGATGCAACCCGGCTGGCTAAAGAACTCCAAAAAATGGGGATTGAATCAGTTGGCGTGGCCAGTGCCGACGAAGGCGTGTCGCTCCGGAAAGTCGGCGTGGATATTCCGATTCTGGTTTTCCTCTGCACACCAGATGAAGCTGAAAAAGTCGTGCGCTATGCACTGACGCCGATTGTGTATTCCTCTGAAAGCATTACACCGCTGGCCGCCGCCGCACAAACCCAGGGCAAAACCATCAATGTCCACCTCGAAGTTGACACCGGCATGGGTCGGTTGGGGGTACAACCCGAACAGGCACTTGAAGTTGCTCAGGCCATTGCCCAGAGCGGAAGATTGCATCTGGCTGGTGTTCTCACACATTTTGCCTGTGCCGAAGAACCTGAAAAAGACGACTTTACCCGCCTTCAAATCAGTCGTTTCAATACGGTTGTGGCCCAACTCAAAGCCGCTGGCTTTACCCGGTTGATTTGTCATGCCGGTGCAACGGCTGGCGCCGCCCGGTTTCCCGAAGCTCACTTTGACATGGTTCGGATTGGCCTTGGTTTATACGGCGTCTATCCGTCGGAAGCCGTCGCTCAGGCAATTGACCTGGATCTGGCGGTATCGCTGGTGAGTCGGCTGGCCGAAGTCCGTACGCTCCCCAAAGGCCACCGTATCGGCTATGGTGGAACGTTTGAAGTCCCCCACGATCAGTTTCGCGCCGGAGTCGTCCCGATTGGCTATCACGACGGCATTCCAGTCAGCCTGTCCAATCGCGGCACCGTCCTCATCAATGGGCAACGCGCACCGATTGTCGGTCGAGTTTCGATGGATTCAATGATTGTGGATGTGAGTCAGATTGCGGATGCCGCTGTGGGGTCAGACGTGCTGATTTATGGAAAATATGCCGGGTATTCCCTTCGGCCTGAAGCAATTGCCGATTCCTGCGGGACGATTGCCTATGAGTTGCTCGCCCGGCTTGGGCCACGTATCCAGCGGATTTTTACGGGGAGTTATCGCTATAACGGATTGGTGAAGTAAAGCTGGGACGGAAGGAATCGGCTGAAGAAAGCGGGCTGAAGACTTCGGGCTGAGGGCTAAAGACTTTGGGTTCAGGGGATTGAACCCATTTTCTTCAGCCCCGAGCTTGCGAGTCTTCAGCCCGAGTTTTTTTAGAATCGGAACCGGACGCCAAACTGGGCCTGACGTGCGTCGCCAAAGCCCTGACGGACTGTTCCATCAAAGTTGAAGGTCAATGGACGCGGCACAAACCGCAGGTTGACACTGTTGGCAAGGTTGAAGACTTCAAAAATCGCATCCAATCCCATTGTTTCAGAGAATTTGAACGACTTCAGCACCCGCAGATCAAGCGTGGTGAAGACGTTATCCTGCCGACGGGTATTGCGACGGATGTTGGTCCCAGGGCAATCGCTGTTGCTGCGACCACAGGCCGGATCTGAAAACGGCTGGGCTGAGCGTGATTGGAAAATCAATGACAGTTGAATGCCGTAGGGCGCTTCGTAGGTACTGAAAATATTCACCCGATGACGCTGATCACGGTCGGAGAAAGAATATTCCAGGGCCAGATTTTGAATATCGGCATAGCGGAAGGTAAACGGATCACGTTCGTTGTCGTCATCCGAATAGTCCCACGCCAGCACATAATTCCCTTGAACCTGGAAATGGTTGGCAAATCGCCGGTTGACCGAGAACGTGATGCCTCGGAACAGTGATTTGGCTGAAGATTCAATGCTGCGAATTTCACCAACACCTGAACCATTAGCCGCAGCAAATGGCGAGGCACCACCGTAAAGCTGACCGTTGCCCCGATCCACAAACCGATACTGGCGGGTGGCGTGGGCATAGTTCAACGTCACGCCAACTGACGTGTTGGTAAAGATTTCACGCTCAAAGCTGGCCGCAAACTGCACCGTGCGTGGAAATTCAAAGTTACGTGGGAAAATCGCAATCCCTGGATTGAAGGGTGAAAATCCTGCGGTGGGAACAGTACCTGGGAATTTCGGATAGGCGTCAATCGGCAGCCCAAGGAAGCCAGCAAAGAAAATGTTTCCGGCAATCGCACCGTCGGTATTGCGTGGGCCAGCCAGCGGCAGGCCGGGCAAGCGGGCATAATAAATCCCTGCTCCGAGGCGAATTGCGGTTTTTCCATCTTTTCCTGGATCCCAGGCCAACCCAACGCGCGGCTGCCAGCCATCCGTGAAATCAGGAATGGTGCCATCTGACGGGAACAGTGGGTTGTTGAGAAATTGAGCGTATCGGGTCTGGCTCGGATCATTGATTGGATCTGGCAGAAATTGACCTTCCCAGCGCAAACCGTAGTTTAAGGTTAAATTCTGCTTGATCTTCCAGGAATCCTGCACAAAGAACGCGGGTTCATTCACGGCAAATGATTGAAAACCAGCCTGTTCAATGGTGCGGCCTCCGAGTGGAGCAAACTGGAGATACAGGGCCAACCCGTTGGCATTGCGGCCATCAATGTAGTCCTGAAATCCTTGAATCGCGGAATCAATCGTTGGACCAGCGAAAATGTAACGACCTCGGGCAAATCCAATGAAGGTCTGCTCGGTGGTGGTGCGATTGTATTCGCCGCCAAACTTGACGTTGTGGTTGCCCAAAATCAGCGAGAAGTTATCGTTAAACTGTGCCCGTGTATCAACTTCCGGCACTGGCAGGAAGAAGGGGCGGCCAAAGCGATACGACAGTTTCCCATCAAACGTACCAATCGTCGTATCTGGAAGATCTGGCCCATCATAAAACCGTGGACGGGTCTCGCGGGCATACTGGAAGCGAAACTCGTTGAGCGTGGTTGGTGTGATCGTGGTAACAAGTTGGGCGATAAACGCGTTGCTGGTGCTTTCTTCGCGACCATTGGCGCTGGTGCCCCAGGTTGGCACGTCAAACGTGCCGTTGACCTGTTTTGCCCGGCTATAGTTGTTACGCAATGTCAATAAATTACTTGGGCTAATTGACCAGTCCACCTTTGCCAGCACCGCGTTGGCATCGTTGGTTCGTTCAATCGTTCCCTGTTCATTGGGTGAACCAAATCGCGTGGCAAACAATTGCACCAGCCGTGGGTCAATTGAGTTTGGCCGGGCGCTGCTGCCGTTATTTTGGTCATAGGAAACGAAGAAAAACGCTTTGTCGCGTTTGAGTGGGCCGCCAATGTTGCCGCCAAATTGATAGTTATCAAAATCCTGGGTGGGGACCCCAGCTTTCACCGCATCTGGATTCTGGCTGGCAATTGACTGGTTGCGGAAATACAGGAAGGCGGTTCCGCGAAAGTCATTGGTCCCTGATTTGGTGATCACATTGATAAAACCACCCGATGACCGGCCAAATTCAGCCGATGCTCCAATCGGGACCACCTGGAATTCTTTGACTGATTCCAACCCAATTGTAAACGCCGGGCGTTGACCGCCACGCTGCTCACCAAAAAATGGGTTATTGGCATCAGCCCCGTCAATTGACAGGTTGTTTTGCGTTCCACGCTGACCGTACAGGGTGGCAACGTCACCGTCCGGTCCCTGCACAACTGACACGCCAGGCGTCAGCCCGATGAAATTGGTGAAGTCGCGGCGATTGATTGGCAGCGCCTGGACTGAACGTTCATCAATCAGGGTGCTCTGTTCGGGTCGCCCGGTGTCAACCACAGGTGGTTCTGTGGTGACCGTGATGACTTCAGATGCCCCACCGGGTTGGAGTTTCAAATTGAGGGTCAGTGTCTGACCAATGGTCAGCACGACATCTTCCTGAACTGTTGTCGAAAATCCTGAGGCTTCAACAGTAAGTTTGTATGTTCCCACAGGAAGCAGTGGAAGATTAAATAACCCGCTGGCATTCGTCGTGACCGAGCGCTCCAGTCCGGTGCTTTCATTTTGCGCCGTAACCTTTGCACCAGCCACCACAGCTCCAGAGGTATCAGTAATCTCACCCTGAATCAAACCTGTGGTTGATTGTGCTTGAGCAAAAACGGGCGTTACTGCCCCAATTGCCATCACAATGCCCAATAGTAGCCGCAAAACGAGATTGGTTGCAGGCGTGGGTTTCATGGCTTGTCCCTTTTCTGTAGTTGAAGTTGGTTGTTTTGGATAGCCGTGGATCATGGCAAACAGATGGTTTGCCGAGCTTCGGTGAATCCGAAGTGAAATCAATTGTTGAAGGATTTCCTGGAAATGCGAGCGTATCTGGCGAATGTTAATGGCTTGTACCATTTAGACAACCGCCAATCAAGTTTTTTCAGGTATTTCAATCATTTTCCCAGAACACTTCTCAAGAACACTATCCAAATAGTGATCAGTGAGTGGGTGTGAAGCGAAGGGCTAGAACTATAGCCTTTCAGAAAATGAAAAGCGGCGTCAAGCCGCCGCACTCCACACAAGTCATGGCTTTAAGATCAACCGGTGGCGGGCGTGGTTTTCAACCGAAGCGGAGGTAAAGGCAAAAACATGGGGTTGTACGCGATACCAGTCGGCAACCTGATCCTGGTAATGCGGGCTCGCTGGTTGACCCGATTCCCCAACCGTTATGTTTTGCCGCGAGTTGTCCAGGTTTGAGAGATCAACCACCTGCCGCATCGAGACTCCCCACACTTTTCCACGGCCATAGGCGTTTACCGTGTTGGCAGAACCATTCATGGTGAGCACTGATGGGTTCAGCATCGGTTTTAAGAGGGAAATCCGAGCCAGCGGATGAGCAAACTCAAGGGTGTTGAGGTCGCCATAACTCCAGCTTGTGCGATATTTTCCGAATTTCTGCTCCAGTTCAGTGATCGCTTCGCGGTAGGTTGCAACCAGCAACTCATCATAACTCGGAAATTTTTTGGGCAGCCAATCCGCAGGCCGCTCTGTAATAAGCGAGGCATAGACGGTTTCAGCATTTTCCCACCGGTATTTGGCTTCGAGATCACCAAGTTTGGCCTCCAACAATTTCTTTATGAACCGGGACCGCCAGGTCGTCACAATCGCAGCCACCTTTGAATCAGCCCGGAGTTCCCCATTCCATTCGGATAAATCCTGGTGGATGCGTTGCCAGATTTCTTCATTTTTGTGATTTGGGAAGAATTTCAGCGCCTCTTTGACAAAGAGATCATCCGGATACGACCAGGTATCAGCGTGGATGGTGTTCATGCTGTCGGGCGTATGTTGTTCCTTCATCAAAATTCGGCGCTGAATCGCGGCGGCTCGATAGGGTGCATACCACTGGTGAGTGTAAAACTCGGGGATTGACTTGCCGGTGATCCGCTGATTTGCCGTTACGATGTACCCTTCGGCTGGATTGAACAAATGTGGAAGCTTTTCAAATGGAAGATAGCCTGTCCACTCGCCTTCCCCACTGGCACCATCCACGGGGACTGAGCCATCACCTGACTTCCGAATCGGTACCATTCCCGCCGCCCAGTACCCAATGTTGCCATCAACGTCAGCATAGATGAAATTTTGCATTGGGCCAGGATACAGCTTGAGTGCCGCTTGAAAATCCTGCCAGTTGGAAGCGGTTGAAAGGAGATCAAATGTGGGAAACTCAGTGAGCGGGTCAAGGGCCGTCCACCTGAGCGCGTACCGTTTCCCATTCTCCTCACGCACAATCGGCCCATGGCGGGTCGTTGTCACCTGCAGCACTTCTTCACGGGTCTGCGTAGACCAAAATGATGTGCGGACCTGGATGCGTTCAGTTCGGAGACTGGCTTTTTCCCAGGATTCACCAACCCGATATTCGTCAGGACGTGCTGGGTTAAAGGTTTCAACAAACAAATCCTGAACATCCGGACCAAAATTGGTGACGCCCCAGGCAATGCGGGCATTGTGACCAATGATGACACCCGGAATACCAGGAAAGACAAACCCGGTGACATTAAAGGCACCATCAGGTGTCATCAAATGCACCAGATACCAGATTGAGGGCACACTGTGGCCCAGATGGGTGTCGTTGCACAAAATCGGTTTTCCAGTCGTGGTACGCCCGCCACCAATCACCCAGTTGTTACTGCCGAGCCCATCACCGTCCAACCCGACCAGTGCCAGTGCTTCGCGTTCGAGGATGGAGTCATCCAACTCAGGCGCTGTCTGAACCTGAGCCAGTTTGGGGTCTTCTTTTTTCTCTGGAACTGAAACCGGCTTTCCATTTGGCGAAGACGGCGGTGCGGTATCTGAACCAACCAGAATGCGGTCAAGGGGGTTGATATCTCCAAAAAGCCGGTTACAGGTTTGGGCATCAAATCGGGCTCGAAATGTTTCACGCATCAGGTCACTCGGAAAACTTGTGTTCAGTGATTGCGCCATGAGTTTGCCAATCACGAGTGAATCAAGTGCTTCCCAGGGACGTGGTTCATAGCGCAACATCCGAAACTCAGCCGGGAGACGGTCCCGATGTTGGGTCATACAGGCATTGACTCCACGGGCAAAGGCATCCAGGCTGCGCCGCATTTCTGGCGTGAGTTTTTCAAGCGCCTGCTGAGCTACCAGCACATAGCCCAAACGTCGCTGGGCCTGATCATAAGCCAGACGCTCTTCACCAAAAATTTCTGCCAGTTCTCCGCGGGCAGCCCGGCGGAGTAAATCCATCTGCCACAGGCGATCCTGGGCAACCGCATATCCTTGAGCCACGGCCAGATCTTCCTGATTGGCACCTTGAATGTGGGGCACCCCAAATTCATCACGGGCAATGGTTGCCGGCGCAGAAAGTCCTGCCAGTCTGACTTCACCATCGAGTTGCGGCAACGGCGACTGAAACCAGCGATAGTAGAAAATCCCGCCCATCATGCCGCTCAGCACCATCAGAGCCAGCACCCCAATCGCCAGACGCTTGAGCCATCGGAAAAAAATCGTACGCTTTGAAACAGTTGTCATTTTGACAGTGACCATTGGGTTATAGGGCTTGGGGCTGAAGACATCGGGCTTAGGGCTGAAGACATCGGGCTCAGGGCTTGGGGCTGAAGACAACCAATTCTTCAACCCACCCGCTTCAGCCCGTCTTCTTCAGCCCCTAGCCCTCAGCCCAGGCTTCTTTCAGCCCGTCTTCTTCAGCCCCTAGCCCTCAGCCCAGGTTTTCTTCAGCCTGATGCCTTCTGGCACAAAAAGAAAAAGGTAGTGAAAGGCTATGGTGCTCTCACTACCTGTCATGTGTCTATTCGCGGATGGTTTGATTTCAATATCCAGCCTGCGCATACCGACGTGGGTCAACCGGTTTGTCATTTTCACGGACTTCATAGTGAACGTGTGTTCCGGTTGAACGGCCAGTGCTGCCGGCTCGTCCAATAATAAACCCACGCTCAATGGGTTGACCAACGGTGACCTCGATTTTGGAAAGGTGGCCATAACAGGTGGTGACGCCGTTCCCGTGATCAATCACAACCAGATTGCCATACCCGTTCTGATAGCTGGCCGTAGCCACAAAACCATTGGCCGTTGCGTGAACCGGTGCGCCGTAATCAACACCAATGTCCTGCCCGGTGTGAAATTCGTACCCTTCCCCGCTAAATGGGTTATTGCGACCACCAAAATCATCCGTAAAGTGACCTTCTGCCGGCCAACCCTGGGGAATATGTGCCAGTCGGAGTTGTTCACGGTCATAGGCAACCTTTAACTGGGTCAATTCGCTTTCTAATTCATTCACGTTCAGTTCAAGTTGCTTGACCATCTCGGGGCCGCCAACTCCATTTTGCGTGCTGGAACCACCATTGATGGAAAGTTGACCATTGGCTGAGATTTTCTTCGAAATATCCTGAATCGCATTGATTCGCTGATTGAGTTCATCATAGTGCGATTTGAGGACAGTGTTTTCATGACGGAGTTGATGGTACTGGGTTTGCATCCTGGCGACTTCAGAAAAAACAATCGCCTTGTGAATTAACCAGCCCGCGCCAGCCAGTACCGTGAGTGCCCCAAGCGCGGCCAGCACACACACCACACACAGCAAGTGGTGGGGCAACTGGAACCGATGAATTTTGGCGGTGGCGGTTGGTGCGGCTAAGATGAAGGTGTAAAACCGTTGTTCGCGGGGGACGCGCGAGACTTTTAACAAAAAATTGCGAAGATATGCGACCAGACGAAAATTACCCATGCAGTGACTCTCTGTTCAAACAAAGTCCTCAAAAACACAAACCTGCCGTTACTTCGGCAAGATAAGTCGGAGAAAACGCCAGGTATTCCTGAAAGACTTGCGTGAATTGATATTTTGGGGTGGGGTAGAGAAGAAGACCCCGACTGAAGTTTAAGAGGCCGCCGAAGGTATCATAACCTGCCAATGTGTGCAACCTGTCTATGGTACTCAGCCACATCCTGCGGGACAAAGCAATCTTACCTGACAGGGTCAAAGCGGCTGTGATATAACCGGGCCAATTCGGGGTTCGGGGTTCGGGGTTCACTGAGGAAAAAGACAAAAAGACATAAAGAACGAAAAGGACGGAAAGGACATACATTCGACCCCTTTGAACCTTAAACGCTGACAAGATAACCGACTGACAAAGTGACTGGGGATTTTTTCACCCCTCATCCCTCATCCCTCATCCCTTCCGAAAAACGCGCAACCCCAAACGCCTATGGACACTCTCAACCAACCGTTCCAGCTTCAGCGAACCGTTGAAACGGTTTCACGTCTGGTGAAACGCGGTGCCACGGCCACCTATTTGAGCCTGCTCCAAAAATTGCGCCCGGCTGAGGTCGCCCAAATTCTTATTAACCTGAAGGGACGTGATCGGATTGAGGTCTTTGAGCAAGTTTTCACCACCAATCCTTCCCTTTCAGCCACTATCTTGAGTGAGATGCTGGCTGAAGAACACGGCCTGGATGTGCTTGAAAACCTCACGGCTGAAGAAATCTCGGATTTGCTCCAGCATTTGCCGCCAGATGATGCGGCACACTTGCTGTCATTTTTGCCTGAAGATCGCCACGAAGAAGTCCTGTCGCTGATGGAGCTGGATCATTCGCTTGTCGCGCAGGAACTCCTTCAGTTTCCTGAATATACAGCCGGGCGAATTATGACCCCGGATGTCTTTCGTTTGCGCGAAGATGTGACCATTTCCGAGGCGATTGCCTCTCTCCAAAGCAGCACTGACCGGCTGGAAATGGTGTTTTATCTTTACGTGGTTGATGATCGCAATCATCTGGTTGGCGTGGTGGCACTGCGACAGTTACTGCTTAACCCGCCCAACACACCGCTCAAACGCCTGATGTCAACCGATGTTATCAAAGTCCATGCCGAAGACGATCAGGAGTCGGTGGCCCGGATTGTGGCACAATTTAATATCGTGGCCGTGCCGGTGGTTGATTCAAACAATAAGCTCATTGGAATGGTGACGGTGGATGACGTTATTGACGTGATGCGTGAAGAAGCCACCGAAGACCTGTTTGCGCTGGCCGGGGTTGAAAGTGACGACCGGGCCATGGCCAAACCCTTTCGGTCGTTGCGCACCCGCTTTCCCTGGCTGGTGCTCAGTCTGGTCTCAGCCCTGGTACCCGCTTTTGTCGTGAGCCGGTTTCAAGATATGTTCAGTTCAAAGCTGGCTCTGGCCGCCATGTTGCCGATTTTTGCAACGATTGGGGGCAATGCAGCAACGCAAACCCTGACGGTGATTGTGCGAAGCCTGTCGCTCGGTGAAGTTGGTGAGGGCACGGAAAGCCGGATTTTTGTCAAGGAAGTGATGGTCGGACTCAGCAATGGACTCGTTTTTGGGCTGGTTTTGACGATTCTGGTCGGCATCTGGCAACAGAACCTTCAGTTTGCACTCGTCGTTGGACTCGCGACGATTTGCAATCTGGTCGTCGCGTCAATTGCCGGGTCACTGTCACCACTCCTGATCCGAAAACTTGGGGTTGACCCGGTCCTGGCATCCAGTGCAATTGCCATCACAACCACCGAAGCGTTAGGATTTTTCTCGTATCTGGGCCTGGCCTGGCTACTTTTTCACTGGATTCGTTGATGCGGATGGACAGCAGGCCGTAAACGACCTGCTTCAATTCAATCACCGCTACGCGGCGAGAAACTGGACCGGGTGATTTATTTCATCCCTCATCCCTTATCCCTTATTCCTTCAAAAACCCTGAACCCTGAACGGAAGCAACACCATGAGCGACTTGAAACCACCTGCAGATCAGTTTTCACTTGAAACACAATCGCCTTCAGCCCCGCCAGAACGTGGATACCTGAAGCGGCAAATGCGTCGGGCGCTCCGATTTCTCCCCAATCTGGTCAAACTGGCCTATCGGTTGATTCGTGATTCTCGGGTTTCGAGCCGCGACAAAATTATCCTGGCGGGGACGATTTTGTATGTCATTACCCCATTGGACCTGATTCCGGATATCATTCCATTTGTGGGGCAGATTGATGATGCATATCTGATTGCAGTCGCTCTGTTACGACTCTTTCGGCATACCGATCCAGCCGTTATCCGCGAACATTGGGACGGTGAAGGCGATATTTTCCGCCTCCTCAACTGGGTATCAAAAATCTCAACCTTTTTCTTGCCCAAACCAGTGCAGAGAGCCCTGATGGGAAAGGTTCAACTTCCTGGAGGAGTAGTTGATTTTGTGGAATATACTGCCCGGCGAAGTGACAAGGTATCAGATCAGGCGAAGGGCTGAAGACTTCGGGCTTGGGGCTGAAGACTTCGGGCTGAAGACATTTGGCTGAAAACATCGGGCTTGGGGCTAAGGGTATTGAACCCGTTTTCTTCAGCCCTCAGCCCGCCTTCTTCAGCCCTCAGCCCTGGTTTTTTCAGCCCCATCTCACGACACAACCGTAGTTGCATCCCGTGATTCGGTGCGCTGAATATGGTTCACAATGGTTTCAACCGTGTAGATAGTGCGTCCCTGAGATTCAAAATAGGTTCGGGCCAGCAATTCAGCCACCAAACCAGTTGAAACAAGCTGGACACCGGTCAGTACCAGCAACATCCCCATCATCATGAGTGGACCGTGCTCCAGAAAAACATCGCCGCCACTCCACAGTTTTTTGACGATCAGGAAAAAGGCAATCATCAACCCGCTCAAGGTTGCCAGCAAGCCCCAGCCTCCGAAAAAGTGCAGTGGTCGCGTCACATATTTCAACAAAAAGCGAACCGTCAGCAGGTCAAACATCACCCGAAAGGTGCGTGAAATGCCATAGTGTGAGGCGCCATTTTCACGAACGGTGTTTTTGATCGGGACTTCGCAGATTTTCGCGCCATTCCAACTGGCCAGCGCTGGAATAAAGCGATGCAATTCACCATAGAGCTTGATGCGCTTGATGGTATTGCGCCGATAGGCTTTAAACGTCGTTCCAAAATCATGCAATTCCACGCCTGACAATTTGGCCATCATCCAGTTGGCGATTCGTGACGGGATGCGTCGCAATACCAGATTATCAACCCGTTCTTTTCGCCAGCCGCTGGCCAGATCATAGCCTTCAAATATTTTTTCAATCAGGTTTGGAATGTCACTTGGGTCGTGTTGCAAATCACCATCCATTGAGACAATGATCTCTCCACGGGCATAATCAAAACCGGCTGCCAGCGCAGGGGTTTGCCCGAAATTCCGCTTGAGTTTAATGAGAATTACTCGTGGATCACGGGCCGCGATTTCGGCCAGCAACCGGTAGGTCCGGTCCGTGCTGTCGTCATCTACAAAGATGATTTCAAACGATGGGTAGCGGGCATCCATGACTTCAACCAGTTTCTGGTATAACTCACGGGCACTTTCTTCTTCATTGTGCATCGGGATGACGAGTGAAAATTCCGGATTGCCGGATGGACCATACAAATCATCTGCTGTATCAGACGAAAACGTGGATTGAGGCATAGCTTTTCTCGATTACTGAAAAATTGAAAAATTCACCAGTTGAATATTCTGGGTTTGAATCGCCTCACGTACCAGAGGTGAGGTCATGGTTTCTAATTCGTTGACCCGCGATTCTTTGAGCCGGGTTTTATACTGGCGCAGGCTTTCATCCATATGTGCCGGATGACACATCAACTCGCTCACGCCATCAGGCAACCTGGCAATCAGGGTGGCCACCAGTTCCGGGGTCAATAGCCCGGTGTGCATAAATCCATAGAACTGATCAGGAACACCAATCGCGTGGCGGGCAACCTTGGATCGGAACGTCCGGCCATAATGGGACATCGCCGCTCGACTCGCTTTTTGTTTTAACAGGGTCAACTTTGACCCGGCGCGCAACGTCGCCAGCGGCGCCCACCAGAAGCATTCAAATGGTTTGCGAATGGCCGGGATGCGATAGGTTTCAGCGACTTCGAGCACGGCGTCCAACACAGTCGGATGAGCGTGCGAGTGCTTGTGACTATCCAGGTGGGTCAAGCGGATACCGGTGTTGAGGATGCGTTCAATTTGGGCCCGAAACTCAGTGACAATCTCACTATATTTCAACCGGCCAGCCATCAACTTTCGGGTAAAGACGCCGAAATCATTTGGAAACAGGCCCTGGGCATCAAGCAAACTGCGAACGGATGCGGGCGGAGCAACCGGGTGACCGCCCAACAACACCAGGTGACACCCGACACCAAGACCAGTTGCCTCTTTTGCTCGGGCAACCGCATCTTCAAAATCATCGCCATTCGCCATCAAAGTCGTGCTGCGGATAATCCCCTGATGGTAGCCATCTACAATACCTGTGTTGACGCCCCGGCACATGCCAAAGTCATCAGCGTTCACAATTAAATGCTTCAATCTTCCCCCTTTAGCGCACGGGCCTGGCCTGCACAATATATGAATCAAATCGCTCAGGCTGATTTTTTCCACAGGCGTAAACCTGGGCGGCTACCTTGCCGGCCACATATATCTCCTTGACGAGGGTGGCGTGGCTGGTAAGCCAGTGGATGCGCTCAATATTTTCAAAATAGTATCTTCCGCGTTGCACGATCACAAATTTTGGATGCTCCGTATCAAGTTGAACCCTGGCATCCGACAAGATTTCGTTTTTTAAATCGAGTCGCCCAAACTGAGTACAATAGTAGCGGGCGACCCACGGGGTTTCGCTCACCACCGACGCACCGGGCGGTGCCAGTTGGGCAATACTGGCCAGGGCTTCACGCACTCCGGCGTCATAAAATTCATCGTGTGGGAAGTAAGTTCCAGCGCGGGCTTCCCCACCACCAAATGTGTTGGTATAGAGGCTATAAAACGGCATTTGCTGCAAACACGGGATTAACACAATTGCAGTGATAACAGCCAGGGCCGCCGCAACCAGATGTTCCTGGGTATCTGGGTGATGCTCCAAAAACGAATGCTCGCAGGTTCGGGTCGAACTGAGCAACCGATAGAGTCGGTATCCCCAGTTTCCAATTTCATAGATTCCAATGGCTGCTACCAGGTAGACAAAGGGGAGTAACGACAGCGTGTAGCGCATCCATTTGGCCCCAATGATGGAAAATGGCACCAACCAGAAGGCTGTCATAAAAACAATGAAAAAGTACTGGCTTTGCCCAATCCGGCGCAGCGTCACAATCACCCCAACCACCAGGCCCATCAGCACCAGCGGCTGGGTTTTGATTCCCAACATCAATCCATAAAAATAGAGCGGCAACCCCCCGGTAAAGGCAGTGTGTGATGGCGTGTTGTAAAACAACATATCCATCATCATATACCCGTGATGGGTCACCGTTTCCTCACTGACGTAATTGATGACATAGGAAAAGATGGGTGACATCCACACAATAGGGTTTCCAATCAGAAAACAACCCACCATGGCTCCGTAAAATCGGGGAAAGACAAACCGGGGAATGGGATTGGTCAGCGGATTGGTTGGACGGAGCTTATGATCGAGGTATTCCCACAAAAACAACAATCCCCAATAGTGGGGAAAGTATTTAGAAGCAATCATTAAGCCAAAGGACGCGCCCGAAAGGGTGTACCAGTGAGCCTGAACCTGGCGGTGGCGGGGAGACAGTGGACTCATGCCCAGGTGTTTGGCATGGAGGTAGGCATAGTAGGCGAGCAACAAAAAGAAGACCAGAAACGTGTCTTCTTTTCCAATCCGATTGATTGCCAGTGATAGCATTCCCGTGGCCCAGAACATCCCGGCCAAAATACCAATCAGCGGATTGAACAACTCCGCCGCCAGGAGCCCAAGCACAAGCGTTGTTAAGGCACCAAACACACAGTTGGGAAACCGAATGGCGGCTTCCGGAGGAATTGAACAGCTCACTGGAACACGTTGATTCCATTGCTCCGACACACTGAGACTGGCGCCCATTGCCAGTTTCATCAGCATCGGATGTTCCAGGTTGTGGGCAAAATCCCCCTGGCGATAGGCAGCAATCGCTTCAACTTTGTGGACTTCGTCTTCAGCAAAACCAGCAGCACCTAAATTGGCCACACGGAGCCCAAACGCCAAACAGGTCAGGAGTGCCAGACACACGAAGGTTTGCTTCCAGGTAAAAATGCCGGTTGATGTCAGGGCCTGCGGCATGTCCTGAAACTGAACATCTGATGTCTCCAAAGATCTCACGTAGTATTGGTCCTCAAACAGTATCCGGTTGGACAGAATCAGAAACGTATACCAGTCAGTAGTCAGTAGTCAGTAGTCAGTAGTTCACTAAGTTTATTTAACTGAATAACTTGACTGTCTTCTCATACAACCACTTCATTCCAAAATGGTATGACAAGTTATGAAGCGATGAACGGAGAAGAATCAAAAACCAGGGTATTTGCTTTTCAACAAGATAGGTTTTCTTCATTCTTCATTCTTCATTCTTCATTCGTTTCCACTGAAAGTGTGCTTTTCAGGGGTCTACAAAGAGAATGATTGGGTGTGTTCCCCAACGAACCAGTCAGTCCCTTCCCTCAAGCATTTTCCTTATCCACGGATACCAGATTCACGCTGCCATTCTTCGTGCAGCGAGCTAATTTCCTGACGTTCTGAGAGTAAACGCCGCCGCAAGTCCTCACCTGCGAGTTCACTGAAGCGGCGGTCAATCGCAGCCAGACTGGCCTGTAGCGCAGCCTGAGCAAGTGGCTTTTCTTGCCGGAGCCAGCGGCACCGACCGATCACCCACTGAGCACGCCATTCGAGATCAGAATTTCCAACGTCTTGAGCCAGTTTTAATGCTTCCTGGCACGAATCAAGTGCCTTGGCGTATTCCTTTTGAATCCAATAGACTTCTCCCAATGCCTGCAAGGCTTCAGCCCGCATTTCCTGGTCCTGGGTGACCTCATTGCTGGCCTGAGCCTGGTTGAGCATCGAAAGCGCCTCTTTGATCTGACCCAGCCGCATATACATCAGACCAGCATTGACCAGGGCAATTTCGGATGCCCGATCATCACGAAATTCTCGGGCGCTCCGCAGTGCCAGCCGGTAATAGGCCAGCGCATCCGCATACCGTCCCTCCTGTCGAAAGGTCTCGCCGATGTTGTTGAGCAACGCCGCTTCACCCTGACGCGATTGGGTTTCTTTGCCGATGGCTAAAGCTTGCTGATAATTATCGCGGGCACGGGCCGTGTGACCCTGGCTGTGGAGCGAAGAACCCATCAGTGTGAGGGCACGCTTTTCGGCCCCGCGATCTCCGGCAGCCCGGGCTGATTGGAGCATCTGCTGCCAGTTGGTTTCAAGCGAACTTGCGGAACTGGCAAGAGTAACGGAAGAGAGTGGGGTATGGGAAGTCGGTGTGGCAGGTGGCGATGTCGCCAGTGGTTCAAAGCTCTGCACTGGCGGGGCAGGTTTCTCTACCTTGATTTCAGGCTTTAGTTCAGCCACAACAGTTGGCGGTGGCGGCGGTGGCGGTGGCGGTGGGTCTTTGGGTTTTACCTTTTTCGGCTCTTTTTTCTTTTCCGAAGCCGCTTCACCTCTGGAGAGAGCCGACGATTCCTGGACTTCGCCAACTTCAAACAGACCATCCATTTCAAGCTGATTGGCAAATTCAATCAGGTCTGACAAAACTTCTGATACCGGGTTAAACGCTTCATCAACAAACTCGCCGGTTTCACTCAGGACAGCCTTCCCCTCGCGTCCAGGTGTGCGTCCGCCACCATCTTCGACGTACAGCCGGGCACTGCTGCCGCGTGCCCCCTTGCGGACTGGGGCACTCCGGTTGCCTTTTGATTCAGATTCGTCTCTCCAGGCGGTCTCATCAGTTTCCAGCTCAAACTCTAAATCTTTGACCGGTGCGGTTGCCTTCGGCGGCATAATCATCGTGATGGGTGCCGGCGTGACCATTCGTTGACTTAACCCTTTGGAAACAACTTCCGGTGAAGTTGAGGCTCCGCCGAGTTTGGCCAGCAGGTCATACACAGGTTGTTTGTTGTGCTTAAAGCTTTCCGATGAATCATCATCTTCAGGGATTTCAGCTTTGATCCGCTCAATAATGGTGATGGCTTCCTGAAGGTGTTTAATTGCCCGATCATTTTTGTTTTGAGCCTGTTCCGAAATTGCCCAAAAATAATGCGTCCGCCAGGCAACTTCGGGGATTTCAAGTTCCTGCACCAGCGTCCCAGCCCGCACAAAAGCCGATTCTGACTCTTCAAACAGATTGAGCCGGCGATAGGTATCGCCAATGATGCACAGGGTTTCAGCTTCGACGTGGTGGCTACTGGTCTCCCAGGCAATGGAAAGTGCCTGTTCCAGAGCGGCCAGTGCCGCCTTATATTCGCCTCGCTCACGCTGCACCGCACCAATATTCAACAGATACTGTCCTTCTGCCAGCCGGTTTCCAATATCG
Organism: Acidobacteriota bacterium; assembly: GCA_035335845.1. Taxonomy (GTDB): domain Bacteria; phylum Acidobacteriota; class Blastocatellia; order Chloracidobacteriales; family Chloracidobacteriaceae; genus JACQXX01. The sequence continues at coordinate 21,044 of DAOQNB010000005.1, forward strand.
CGTGCAATCCGAATTGCCTGTTGATAGCTTTCCAACGCTTCGCCAAACCGCTCCTGCCGGGTTAAAACATCCCCAATATGATTGAGCCCGGCAGCTTCACCAAGCCGGTGACCCAGCGCACAGGCCATTTTCAAAGCGGATTGATAGTAACTTTCCGCTTCCTCAAGCTGGCCGAGATAGAGATGAATATTTCCGAGCAAGCTGAGGTTACGACGCTCGTCAAATCCATTCCCAAGCAACCGCGTAATAGCCAGGGCCTGTTCCGTCTGGGTCAACGCCTGAGCATAGCGACCTTGCTGGTAATACATCTTGCCCAGGCTGGAGAGCACGGCGGCCTTGCCGGCCCGGTTTCCGGCATCATCAGCCATTTTCAAGGCTTCTTCGAGGTACTGTAAGGCCGTGGCGTGCTGGCCCTGCGCCAGATGGGCTTCACCAATGGTATGGAGGGCAGCGACGACACCTTCGCGGTCTTCATGTTCTTGAAGCCGATCAAGCGCCGCTCGTCCAAATTCCAGCGCCTGTTCCGAAAGACCCGATAAATTACACAACCGGGCTAAGGCCGCCTGGGTTCGTCCCAGGGCTGAAAGTTTTGTCTCCTGGCACAATTTGAGTGCCAGTTGCAACTGGTGTTCGGCTTCCTGAACCTGGGAGCATTCCATCAAGAGCGAGCCATAATTGAGGTGAAACTGAACCAGGACATCTGGTTTCTGGACCTCAATATCCATACTTCGATTATTGACACCCGCCTCTTCCATGGCTCGCAACTGTTGCAGCGCCTGGGCAACCCAGCCGTAATATTTGCTGGCTTCACCAATGGCAAAGGTTTTCCATTTGATGTAGCCGGCTTCCATGGCATAGCGGAGCGCCTGCGACCAGTCTTCTGCCCGGAAATAGTGATAGGCCAGATCGCCCGCCATTCGATCTTTGGTAATGGCCGCCGAGGAAGCACTGACGCTGGCGGCTGTTTTTTCCAGCTTTTCAGCCACTCGACCGTGAAGCTTCTTGCGGCGACGGCGGCTAATGCGCTTATACATCACCCGATGAATCGTGCTCTGGGCAAACACATAGCGATCTTCGCCCGAAGCTACCACTTCACGCAAAATCCCGGTTTTGAGCCCTGATTCAATGGCATCGAGCAACTCTTCTTCACGCAGTTCGGTCACGTGCTGCAGCAGATCAAAGGTGAAGTCTTCGCCGATGACAGCAGCCTGGGCCAGCGTATCGGCGACTTTATCTTCCAGACGACTGATGTGGGTGGCGACCAGAGCCGCAATCGAATCAGGTAAATCAAACTCACTGATATCGGCACAGACCCAGCCAGCCGTTTTGTCACGCTTAATCTGACCATTGGAAATCATCTGGCGCACAATTTCGCCGACATAATATGGATTTCCTTTGGTTTCTTCGGCTAAAAGCTGGATCACGTTGGCTGGCAATTGAATCTGATTGCCGAGCATTCCTTCAACCATGCCTCGCACTTCACTATTGGACAGTGGGGCGAGCATAATTTGCTCAAAGCCACCAGTTTCATCAAGCTGGCGCATCCACCGCCGGAGCGGATGGGTATCAATTGAGAGCACCATTGACCGCATAGCCACCACAATCAACAGGCGTTCGTTCAACAGTGACCGGTTCAGATGGGCCAGGAATTCCAGTGTGAGTTCATCAACCCACTGGGTATCATCAAAAAAGACCAGCACCCCACGCCGACGAGCCATTAGAGTATAGAGCCGGACCAGTTGATCAAAGATGCGGAACTTCTCCTGGTCGCCACTGCCATGAGCACCTCCGACCACGCTCATATAATCGTCAGAAGCCAGGGTCTTGAGAAATGCCTTTGAAACAAACCGCTCATCTTCAGGTGAAAGCGGGGCATCTTCGTGAATTTCACGTCCAAACAGGCTCAGACAGGGTTGACGTAAGCTCTCAATCAGCACCTGATAGGGGGCCGCACCACCAAATTCAAAAAACTTGCCCGTCAGGATCAACGGCGGGGCACCATCGGCCATATCTTCGAGGCGTTCGCGCATTTCGTCAGCCAGGCGGGTCTTTCCGATCCCAGGTTCCCCAAAGATCAAAATCGGTCGGCCACCACGGCCTTGCTGGATACGTTGCCAGGCGGCGCGTAACAGGCTCAACTCCTGGGTCCGTCCAACAAATCGCTCCATCGAGGCATAGGTTGGCAGGCTCACCAGTTCACGCACCGGACGTGGTGGTAAATTGCTGAGTGGTAATGCTCCTGAATATTCAGTTCCTGGAGTCACCGTGGCGGCGCCTGCCGCCGGAACCCCAGGTCGAATGATGGTTTCAAGCGCTGTAATCCGGTCACCTTTAATCGGCGGGACGGCATGACTGGTGAGTCCACCTGGACGACTTTCACGCGGAGGGGAAATATTGCCGGTTGCCTGGGAGGTCGAGCGGGAGGTGGAAAGTTGACGGATCAGGGATCGGAAATCGCGGGCAAATTCTTCAGCCGTTTGCTGACGTTTGGCGGGATCTTTTTCCAGCGCGCGCATCACTACAGCCTCAGCCGCTTCTGGAATTTCCGCCCGACGATCACGCAACTTTGGTGGCGGCTGTTTGACCTGGGCAATTACGATGGCCAGTGGGGCGGGGCCATCAAACGGGAGGGTTCCTGTCAGCATTTCATAGGCAATGATGCCGAGCGAATAGACATCGGTGCGGGCATCAACATTGTGTGCCTGACATTGCTCGGGAGACATATACTGGGGCGTGCCGATAATCCCGGTCCCGGTCAAATTCATAATATTTGGATTTGAACTGGTGGCAAGTTTGGCAATTCCAAAGTCAAGTACCTTGACCACTTCCCCGGTGCGCAGCTTTTCCAGCATGATGTTGGCGGGTTTGAGATCCCGGTGAATGATGCCTTCCTGGTGCGCAGCATGGACAGCATCACACGCCTGGGCCAGAATCCAGGCGACACGGGTAGAGTCCATCGGGCCCACGGTTTGAATTTCCTGATTCAAGCTACAGCCTTCCAGGTACTCCATCACAATAAAGGCTTCGCCCCGATCCGTCGTTCCATAATCATAAATGGTAATGGCGTTTGGGTGTTTGAGCCGCCCCGAAGCCAGTGCCTCACGACGAAATCGTTCCATGGCCGCCGGGTTTGAAACCAGCTCCGGGTTCAGGATTTTGATGGCCACCCGGCGCTGCATAGTCGTATGAATCGCTTCATACACCGCTCCCATACCGCCCCGGCCAATGAGGCGCAAAACCTGGTATTTGTCATCAATCAGGTGATCAAAGATATCCCCAGCCGCTTTTTTGGCCATGTGAACCAGCGTCTGACCATCTTGTGGACAGATGTTGTATTCATCCGGGTATGTCTTTGCACACTTTGGACAGGACTTCATGTCGTGCCGTCTCAACCATTGGCCATGTGTGCAGACAGAACTGCCCGAATGCACACGAAAGTTATGCTGTTCTCACCTGGGTAAATCGTGCTGTGAATTGAACGTAGGAGAAGCAACAGTATAGCGAGGCTTGCCAGAGCAAATCAATTCTTGATATTGACAAGTTAACGATTCTTTCATTTCCTGCAAGCTACCAATCACAAACCAGACTCTCTTTTATTGAAATGAGTATCCATCATGACCTTACACAATGACCTTTTGCTTCGTGCCTGCCGGCAACAACCCGTCGAACGTCCTCCGGTTTGGATGATGCGTCAGGCAGGTCGCTATCTGCCTGAGTATCGTGCCGTTCGAGCGGATATTCCATTTATGACACTGTGCAAAACCCCAGAACTGGCAGTCGAAGTTTCAATGCAACCACTGCGGATTATTGGAGTTGATGCCGTCATCATGTTTTCTGATATCCTTGTTCCGGTTGAAGCAATGGGATTAGATGTTGAAATCACCGAAAAAATTGGACCTCGAATTGCCAACCCGATTCGGAGCGAATCTGACATCTATCGCCTGCGCGTTCCGGACCCGGTTGAAACCATGCCCTTTGTTTTTGAGATTTTGCGTCAATTACGTTCTGAAATTCAGGGGGCGGTGCCCCTGCTTGGCTTTGCGGGTGCTCCCTGGACGCTGGCAGCTTATATGATCGAGGGCGGCGGGTCAAAAAACTATATTCACATTAAAGGGTTTATGCACCGGGAACCCAAAGCTTTTCACGCCATGATGGAAAAAGTGGCTGATACCCAGGCCCTCTACTTAAAAGCCCAAATTGAAGCTGGGGCTCAGGCGATCCAGCTCTTTGACTCGTGGGCCGGAGAGCTTTCGCCGGCTGACTTTGCCGAATATGCCTTGCCCTACATTCAAAGAGTCTTTGAACAGGTGGGAAATCAAGTTCCACGCATTCTTTATCTCAATGGGACTTCTCACCTGCTTGAACTTATGGAACAATCGGGAGCGGATGTTTTAAGTATTGACTGGCGAACAAGTTTGCCGGATGCCCGCCGTCGAACCGGTGGTAGAGTCGCCCTCCAGGGAAATCTGGATCCCTGTCGCCTGCTTGGCCCACGCGAGAAAGTGGTTCAGTCAGTTCACGACATTCTGGCCTCAATGAAAGACCAGCCTGGATTTATTTTGAACCTTGGTCACGGGATTTTGCCGCCAACACCAGTTGAAAACGCGCGGGCGTTTGTCGCAACTGGTCAAGGAAGAGAATGAAAAAATCCTGAATGAAGAATTGAGAATGAAGAATGAAGAAATAAATCCGAATGAAGAATTGAGAATGAAGAATGAAGAAATAAATCCGAATGAAGAATTGAGAAAACACTCGGCTCTTAATCCTTGGTTCTTCGTCGAAAGTATTGTTTCCTCAGAACTAAATACCACTGACATTCTTCATTCTTCATTCTTCATTCTTCATTTTTCATTCTTCATTCTTCATTCTCAATTCTTCATTCAGGGGGGAACTCTATGGGTGCCAGACATTTGTCACAGAGTGCATTAACCGCCGCCTATCAAGCAAATTTAGGCACCTTCGTCAACCTTGAAGCTCGACTGGCCAATGAATTGAATTGCCCGCTGTTGCTTGAACATAGTGGTGCCAATATTTACCGGGTCATGACACGAGTCAAATCCCTGGAGAGTTTTCTCACCAAAGTTGAACGACGTGGGTTTTCCGGCGAGTCAGTTTTTTCTGAAATGACCGATCTGGTTGGGGCACGCATCATCTGTATGTTCCCTGAAGATCTTGAAAAAATTCATCTTTTTCTCACCGAATGCGGCAGTTTTTCCTTTATTGGAAAACCCAAAGCCTATTTGTGGGATGATTTAGCCTGGGCCCATAAAGAAGAATTCTATATCACTCGCAAGATTTCCGGATATGGGTCAATTCACTACCTGGCACGCCTCAGTCCATCACTGGTGGGTTTGAATTCAGATTTGGGAACGCTGGTCTTTGAAATTCAGGTTCGGACCTTGATGCAGGAAGCCTGGGCCGCTTTGGAACACGCGATTGGATACAAGCACGATATTCCGGAACGCATTCGCGGATATTTTGATTCGGCGGCTGAACTTCTGGGGGTTCTGGACAAATCGTTCCAACGCTTGAAGACCCAAAGTGACCAGTTGGAAGGCGAACTCAACGAAGAAAACTCAATTACCCCGGAACGGCTGACTTTATTTAGCCTCAAAGGCTATATCCGCCGAAAATTTCACGATAACCTTCCTGGTACACAACTGGCACCGCTCCTGGAAGAATATCATCATCAAAAATTAAACCTGGCAGAGCTGGTCTCGATCACCAATCAGACCCGATATCTCAAACTGGTGGATGAGTTATGCCGTGACCTGCTCTACCGGCCAGCCGCCACCTATGACTATCTGCACTGGATCTGCACCTTTCGACTCGCAACCAACAACCTCGACGAAGCCCGTCGCCTGATTGAAGAGCGGATGCGGCGAACGCGTGAATATCAGGAATGTCACGCCGGAGAATTACTGGTTTCAGTTCTCAGACAACTTGGAGATCGTGAACTGGCGGACATGTTGCAGCAAGCCCACGACGTAAAACTCAATGGCCGGCAATTGATGGTGCTGTATGGAACAGGGAAAGAACCGGCGGCGGCTCATACGTCAAAACATACCAGCCGCCTGGTTGAAATCAGTCGAATGATCTTTGGGCCAATCAATCAACTGAGTGTGCAAATCGATGGAAACTGAGGAAGGGTCAGTACCACCTGCGTGAGCGGGTGGGTTAAGGCCTTGCCAGTCCCATCCATCTCAGCAGGTGGTATTTGAAAGCCCGCCCGCTCACGCAGGTGGTACTGACTCTATTACTTGAGCCGCTCGACCATTGGCCGAATTTCTTTGGGTTCAAACACCGGGAGCGAACATCTCACCCCAGCACAGGCAAAGGCGGCGGCCTTTGGCAATTCAGGAAACTCCACCTGATTGTTTGGGAGTGCCCCTTCACGGCGATCAAACCACTCAACCCGTTTATATCCAATTGGATAGCTCATTGCACTCCGGAAAAGTGCCTGGGCTTGCGGGTCATCTTTGGCACCAACCACCGTGATATGCACCGGCTCGCGGGCCAGTTCCAAATCGGTCAGAAGTGTTCCGCCAGTTGGCCGCCGGGTCGCGATATCGGGGTTCACCAGGAAGCGCATGGCCTGTTCAGCCAGTTTTCGGTATTCCTCTTTTCCAGAGTAATGAAAGAGCAGATTTGAAAACCGTGCCATGACAATGTTTTCATCACGCTGAGGCTTGGAAGGATTCATCTTTAACGGTTTTGCCGTTTCAAACCCGACGCTTTGACCACCTTTCACCTGATGTGAAAACGTCTTTCCAATAAACTGAGCGGCAGCTTCGGCTTTTTTCAGCCAGTCACGGTCGCCAGTCACGCTATAGAGCGCCAGGAACGCCCGTCCCATCGCCAGCGTGTCACCCATATACGGCCCCGCCGCGTCTTTGGCATCATGGCGGAATCCACCATCCGGGAGTGACCGGTTGGCCACAATCCAGTTGGCAGCCGTCAGGGCTTCGGTCAGGTATTTTGCGTCACCAGTGGCAGCATAGAGCGACACCACGCCCGTGATGGCCCAGCCGTTTTCGCGGGCATACACGTGCTGGTCAACTCGCGGAATCCCAAGCTTGCGGCGCCCGGCATCATTGAGCTTGAAGTAGGCTTCGCTGTGCTCGCCCCGGATTAAGTCGGCATCCATACTGGTGTAGTAAGCACCTTCGGGGCTGGTCAAAAAGTTTTTGAGGAATTTGTGAATGTCCTGAGCGGCTTTGAGGTGAACTGGATCTTTCCACAGCGCATACGCCTGCGAATAAATCCGGAGGTTTTCCGCCTGATGCGACATGATTTTTTCAAAATGAGGTTCGGTCCAGACCCCACCGGTTGAATACTGGTAGACACCACCCCAAACCGGGTCAATCAGGTTTAATTCACCGGCCAGTGACTTTTTGGCACGCTGTTCAGCAGCTTTGTCGCCATCTTTGGCCAGCATCATCGAATATTCGACGCTGTCCCATTCCAGATATTTGTGAATAAAGCCCCAGCTTCCATATTTGGTGTCATAGCCGGTCATATGGACCTGCAAGGCATCTTTGCGGAGCGCATCCGTCAGAAAAGCTGATTCCGGAGCGGTTAGTTGGGCTTCAGCACCAACTGAAGGACCTGGGGTTGGATCGTCAATAAACGCCTGCAACATAGTGGCCATTGGACGTGGCGGAATATAGCCCGAGCGTTTGGCCAGTTCCTGACCATTGGAATCAAACACAATCGTGGCTGGCCAGCCATAATCTTCATAGCGGTTGGACAAATCAGGCCGGGAATCCTGGTCAACTTTGACCGCAATATAGCGGTTGCCAATCAACTTAATGACTTCGGGGTCGGAGTAGGTCTCTTTGGCCATGACGTGGCACCAGTGGCACCACACGGCTTCAAGATCGAGAATCACCAGGCGGTTTTCACGTTTGGCGCGTTCAAAAATGTCATCTGACCAGCCTTCCCAGCGGATCCCGCCGGGTTTTGAATGCTCGTCAGCCTGGGCAACGGCTGGCGTTGCCGATTGCGTTTGAGCTTGCGAAGGCTTGGTCACTGATCCGCAGGCAGTAATAAATAAAACCAACACGATGCCGATGATTGAAATTTTTCGATTCATATCTCGTCCTAAAAAATGGTTTGAAATCTGAATTTGAATCAAACAGGTGAAAAAACAGAATGTTCAGTGGTTGAACAAGTCCCCCTTACGG
>DAOQNB010000006.1:0-4708 GCA_035335845.1 Acidobacteriota bacterium
ATGCGTGGCTTGATCTATCAGAAGTCGGGCCTGATCTCCGTCTGGAAATAAAAAAATCACGGCTTCGGCATATTCAAATTTGACGATACCTGGCACACGCGCTTCATAGCGAAATTGCACGTCCGAACGGTACTGCTCAAATTTCAGCAATATATCTAATTGACACCGCAAATCCTGTTTAAATCGAGTAATTTGGTCTGGCGTCTGGTCTTTCAATCCGGTGGTTTCAGAGTCAAAACGCCAGCCCGTGTTACCAACATTGGTCTGAATCAACCGGTGTTTGCGATTTTTGAACTCGACCCGCTCTTTGTCTGGATAGACCAGGTAATCCACAAATGAAAAAAATCCAGCGTTGTTGGGCTGTCCGTCCTGATAAGGCATGTAAAACCCACGGGAGACCTCAGACTTCACGCCTTCAAACGCTTTTCCGCCAAGTGCTTCAATCGCCTGCTGAAGTACGGCTTTGGCTTTGGTGGTTTCTTCGGAGGGTGTCACCGATTTTTCTTGAATTGCCGAAACCAGCAGGACCTGACTGACCAACCAGCCAACCACACACACCAGACTGAATTTTCCCATCCTGTTTTTCATCAGTGTCTTCCAAATGTATTTAGGAATTGAGGTTGAACTCTAAGCTATTCATATCGCAAGGCTTCCACCGGGTCGAGGCGTGAAGCCCGAACGGCTGGATAAATCCCGAAGATCAATCCAACGGCTGCCGACACGCCAAACGAAAGCCCAATTGAGGTGGTCGTCACGACCGTGCTCCATTCAGCATAGAGTGCGACCACCCGCGATACACCAAATCCAAACACAACCCCAATCGCTCCGCCAAGGAGGCTGATCGTCAGGGCTTCGATCAAAAACTGCATCCAGATATCACGCTGACGGGCCCCAAGTGCCCGACGGACTCCGATTTCGCGGGTTCGTTCCAGGATATTGGCCAGCATAATGTTCATAATGCCTATCCCACCCACCAAAAGCGAGATGCTGGCAATACAACTCATCACAATGTTGAAAATTCGCTGGGTTCGCTGGTTTTGCTCCAGTAACTCGCGTGGGACAATCAATGAAAAATCTTCAACCTGACCGTGAGTACTGGTCAGAATCTGACTGATAAGCACGGCACTGGGTTTGATGGCATCGGTTGTTTTAACCGAGACAATGATTTCATCGAGTTCTGATTCGAGCTTCTTGAGTTCAAATTTCTTGAGTGCGGTTGAGAGCGGAATATAGATATCCTGGCTGAAATCCTGAAGTTTGACACCTTCAAACTCGTCTTTTGTCAGCGTGTTATCGGCCAGAACACCAATTACACGAAACCATAAGTTATTGATTTTAATCAATTGGCCAATTGGAGACATCGAACTGAAGAGCTTTTGTTTCACTCGTGAACCAATCACGCAATACTGTTCAAATTCGCGTTCATCCGGCTCTGCCAGGAAATTGCCCTCTGATAATTGATACTTGACCAGTCGAAAGTAAGCTGGCGTGGCACCAATCACATTGGCACTATCGGCTTTGCCTTGATAAGAAAAAATTTGAAACGTCTTCACGCGTTTTTTACAGGCATGCAGTTCAATATCGGGGGCCACGGCCACAATGTTTTGGGCATCCCGGAGCGACAAACCAAGTGAATTCTCACGATTCTTTTTCAAGTCTTCGTCTTTAAACTCCCGGTCGCGGATAATGATGTTACGCACACCCATGGTATCAATCAGCCGCAGGCTTTCCTGTTCGGCCCCAGCACCAATCGAAAGCATGGCAATGACGGCACCCACGCCAAAGATCATCCCCAGCATGGTTAAAAAGGTGCGCAGCTTATGGCTTTGCAAATTACTGAAGGCCAGTCGGATTTCACTGAAATAGCGCAACATAGAGGTTCTGGGGGTCAGGTCGAAAGCGGTGTCAAGCCACCGCACTCCACATTATTTTCAGGAGTGCCTGTGGAAAACTTACCGAAATCTGTGGAAAACTTGTCAAAATCTGTGGAAAACCTGTGGATCCCGTGTGGAAAACTTGTGGATCCAATTTAATTCTTAAGTTTTGGCGACGGGTTTTGAATCAGACCGATACTTGATGTCCGGCGGATTGAGCGCGATGAGCTGCCCAGGTTTCAGACCTTCAGTTACCACAACTTTGACCTGATCGCCCTGGCCAAGCTTGACGGGTGCCAATTCAAATTTCCCGGCCTGTGACTCGATATACACCAGAAAATCAGCCCCACGTTTGATTAAAGCGCTGCGGGGAACGATGATCGCGTTTTTGAGTTCCCCAGCCTGAATCTGAGCCTTGAGTTTGACCCCAGGTTTCATCACAACCTGATCGGTTTGATCCAACCCGACAACGACCTGGAAGTACTTCACTGGCGAATCCCGCTCAATCGCCCGGGCCAGTTTATGAATGTTTTTGATTTTTCCAGCGTAGTGCTGGTCCGGATAGGCATCGAGGGTCACAGTGACTGGCTGCTCGGGTTTCAACTCTCCGGCATCCTTTTCCAATACATAACATTTGGCTTCCATCTGCTCTGGGTTTACCACCGTGCAGAGTTGCATTCCAAGATACACAACCCGGCCTGGTTGTAGTGGCCCGCCCCACATCATACTTGGGTCAGGATAGACAACGATTCCCGAAACAGGTGAAACCAGTTTGAGCGACGTAATTGATTTTTCGACGTCGTTGATTTTGGTTTCTGCCTGCTGGCGTTCAAGCATCAGGATGGCTTCTTCGAGCGAGTAAATTTTGTCTTTGAGTTGGAGTCGGACGCCGGCAAACGCAATCCGTTTTTCGGTGTATGCCCGATCAATTTCAGCTTCCACAATCTGGCGGCGGGTAAAGATCTCAGCATCTTTTGGCTGGAATTCTTTGAGTTTTTGTAATTCCAGTTCTGCAATTTTTTGCTCTTTGACCAGATCCTGTTTTTCAATCGAAGCGGTGATTTCCCCTTTGTTGATTTTCTGGTTGGTGCTGGCCAGCACGGCCCGATTGTCGCGCACCAGCAACTGCAATTCAGTTGGGTCAAACTCAATCAAAACATCGCCTTTTTTGACAAAAACCCCTTCGGACACAATCGTTGCAATCCGGAGCGGAGGCCCATCAACCGGGACGTTTGGCACCACAACGGCTGTGGATTCAACCGCTTGCAATTCACCATTTGCCGGAATGATCAATGTAAATGGCTGCGGCTCAACTCTGGTAGTGAGTGGCAGGTTATCGGTTTCGGCCCGAGTCAGTTCGCGATAGGCGCGAGTGCTTCCCCACCCAATCCCAACCATCACCAGCAGGACCACCAGCCCCCACTGAGCCAGCTTGCGGATTTGTTTGTGTTTATAAGGCATATGAGACATAGGGACGAAAAAGACGAAAAAGACGAAAAGGACCTACATTCGAAAACCCGGAACCCGGAACCCGGAACCCGGAACCCGGAACCCTACTTCTCACCGTGCTTTCGCAAATTCAACCGCGACTTTATCACCCACGGCGAGGCCTTCGCGGATCACAACCTCAGTTCCATTTGATTCACCGAGCCTGACGTTCTGCTCGCGCCAACCAGCCTCGGTTTTTACTTTGACCAGCGAGCCATCAATGGTGGTTCGAACCGCACTCAACGGAACCGCAAGACACTGTTCCATCACCCTGGTTTCGATTTTGGCTTTGATGCTCATGGCTGGACGCATAATCGCGGTATCAAGTTGATCCAGTTGAATTTGCACGTCCAGAATTTTGTTTTGAACATCCCAGGCTTTTGGACGAACCAGCGTTCCGATCTGGGTGACCTTACCGGTGTAGAGTTTGCCTGGAAAGGCATCAATCGTCAGCTCAACCCGTTGTCCAGGTTTCACTCTGGCAATATCAATTTCGGGGACAAAAACATCAACCAGCAATGTGTTTAAATCTGGAATTTCAAGCACCATGACCCCTGGCCAGGCGGCTTCGCCAACCTGAAACTTCTCCCCATTCCATTTCAATTTGTACACCACGACGCCATCTCGATCTGATTTGATCTGCAAGTCAGCGATCCGCTGCTGAATCTGGGTGAGAAGTGTTTCAGCCCGGCTCTTTTTGCTGCGGACAATATTGAGCGCCGCTTCACTTGATGATTTTTGCCATTCCAGTCGTCCGTTGAGTGCCTCAACTTCACGCCGGGCCTGTTCCAGTGCCAGTTTATCTTTTTCGATATCCCGTGGAACGCTGATCAATGTGGCATCTCCGGTTACCTGCTTCACTTTGAGTTTTTCAAAGTTGCTTTCAGCCGTGGCCAGACGCGCGATGAGTTCCTGACGTTGAGAATCATTCTGGGCTTTGATTTTTTCAAGCTCCTGGTTGGCCTGCTCAACTTCACTTTGATACTTCTGCAAATCGTTGAGCATTTGTTGATTGGCAAAGCTGACCAGTAAATCCCCTGGCTTGACCACTGTTCCTTCAGGAACCAACGTCGCAATTTGCATTTCCCAATAGACGGAAAACAGTGGTGGCGCCCCGAAATTTTTGACACTTGTGGCTCGAAGTGTTCCGGTGGCTTCAACCCCGAAACTCAACGAACGTGGCGACATGGTGAGTTCTTCCACCACATTGCCTGCTTTGGCCCGAAACACTGGGAAGCGCCGGGAAGCAACCATCCCACCACTCATCAGGAGAATCAGGCAAATCCAGAAAAGAAGGCGTTTTTTTGACAACTGTGGCATGGAGTTAATGGCGGCCTGGGAGGAAT
>DAOQNB010000006.1:4808-27190 GCA_035335845.1 Acidobacteriota bacterium
AGAAGGCGTTTTTTTGACAACTGTGGCATGGAGTTAATGGCGGCCTGGGAGGAATGGGAAAAAAGCGAACAATAGTCTTTCAGAAAAAGATTCCTCTGGGAACACCAGCATCCTGCCGGCAACTGATTGGATATGCGCCACTTGGTGACGGCAGGATGTCAGCATTCCCAGGAAATATTTATCTGAAAAACTCTAGCGAAGTAGCGAATTCGTTATTTTGCGACTGTGCCACCTGGCTACTGACCAACCACCAGCCGATCCCCTTCTTTGAGCAACGGATTGGGAGCAATGGCATAGGTTTGAACGTCAGTGGCCAGAATGGTGATTTGGACTGGTCGGTGTTGGGTTGCTGATTCAACTTTGGTGACCTGGGGTACGTCGTTTTGGAACTGGACGGTTTCACGCGGCACCATCAATTGAGTTCCAGAGGTTCCAATCTCAATTGAGATTCGGGCAGACATCCCAGGTTTCATCAGGTCAGGAAGCGTTTGATCAAGGGAAACAACCGTTTTAAAGATTTTGGTCGTCGTGGTGGGATTTAATTTGAGGGCGGTTTGTGAGATCTCTTTGACCGTGCCTGAAAATGTCTGGTCCGGATAACTATCGAGCACAACGGCTGTCTTTTGACCAACCGCCAGTTTTTGGCCATCAACTTCGTTGACGTTTAAGACCGCTTCCATTCGAGTCAGGTCAGGCAATTGCAGCACTGAAGTCCCCCAGCCAACCGTGTCTCCGACTTGAAACTTGCGGCGTTCGTTCCCAAATGTCGAGTACACCACAATGCCATCGGTATCAGCCGTGACAGTTAACTGGTTGAGTTCAAGTTTGGTCTGTTCGACTTGAAATTTGAGCTTTTCAACTTCGATTTCAGCCATGCGAAGCTCAGCGGCCTGTTCTTTTTTCTTCTGCTCGATTTTGGTGGTCTGGTTGTCAAACTCAGTTTTGGCTTTTTCAAACGCCAGTTGTTTTTCCTGCAGCTCACGCCGCGAGACAAGCTGTTTGGGAACGTTGGCATAGGTCTGAAAATCAATCCGGGCCTGTTCGTTGGTTAACCACAACCGGCTCAATTCGATTTCCATATCCCGCAGGGCTGATTCCTGTTGTCCTTTGAGTTCAACCACCCGATTTTCCGCACTGACAAGCTGGGTTTCGACTTCCTTGATCCGGGTAACAATGGCACTTCCGTCAAATTCCACCAGTTTGTCGCCAACTTTGACCAGGCTGCCTTCAGGTGGAAGATAGAGAATCTTTGTCTGGTTTGTCGCTGGAGCAAAAATGGTTTTAGCTCTCACGGCACGCAGTTCTCCGTCCAGGATCAGACTCTTTTTTACTTCACCAGTTTTGATCTGAGCCGTGCGAGGTGCCGCCTGAGTGGTTTTGAGAGTTGGGATTTGAGCCAGGAGAGAGGCAGCAGGGTGTGAACGAAATGCCAGGGCGATGGGAATTGCCAGTATCCCAAGGCACAGGGCACAGGCCAAAACAAGATACCGGCGATTGATTTTGGGTGCAGCGGCAAGCACAACCAGACCTCCGTGGATTTTCTCGTACCGGGTTCTTGGTGCCTGGTGCTTAGGAAATTTATTGGTTCCTAAGCACCAGGCACCAGTCACCAGGATTTCAGGATCGAAACAAAATTTCCTCACGATTAAACAGCGCCACCACCACCACCAGAGCAATGATTGAATAGAGCAGTGAGGAACCAAACGTGAGCGCAATAAAGTCGGGTTTAATCAAGCTGAGCAAGACCTGCTTGAGCACCAGTGCCGTGTTGAGAATTGGCACCACGCTCATACCGAGCGGGCTTTCTTCGCCCAACACCATAGTCAGCATCGCCGGAACAATCAAAAGCACCATAAATGGAAGGACATAGGCCTGGGCTTCTTTTTGATTTCGAGCAAAGCTGGAAATCACCAGGAGCAATACTGAGGTAAACAGCACAAGCGGCACCATCATGATGATCATCACCCCAATCGCAGAGTAGGAAACGGCGATTTTACCGCGAGTGAATTCCTCAAAGGCTTTGATTCCGCTTTGAAATGAAAAAACCAGCCCAGCAATGGCACACAGCGTGGCCAGCATACTGACACTGGTAATCGTCAATATTTTTCCAAGGATAATTTCAGTTCGTGAGACTGGCGAAACCAGAAGTGTTTCCATGGTGCCGCGTTCTTTTTCTCCGGCGCAAATATCAAACGCACTGGTCATCCCACCCAGGGCACCAGTCAAAACAATGGTGTAGGGCAAGATCAGGCTGAGAATCAGCATGCCGACAGAGGAATCTTCGGCCAGGCTGCGGGATTTGGCCTCGGTTGGCTTGAGAATACCAGCATCAAGGCTACGAGCTTTGAGTCGCGCCACCACCACCTGTTCGTTGAATTTTTTGAGCCCATCCTCCAGTCGACTTTTTGCCGTGCGGGATTTTTCATTCGACAGGTCATACAACAGTTCCAGTTCAACTTTTTGACCATTTGCCAGACCAGATTTGGCGGACTCTGGAATCACAAATGCCGCTCGCTGGGTGTGTTTTTTGACCTGCTGCTCGGCTTCACTCAAGGATGGGAGCGAAATCAGGGTCAGGGTGGTGTCTTCCTTCAAAATGGTAATCAGTTCAGGAACAGAGTCAGCACCAACCACCGCGACTGGAAGCTTCTCGGCTTTGACCTCGGCCTGTTTCTTACTGATGAAAAACCCCATGCCACCCAGCAACAATGGGGTGATGAGCAGTGGCGAGACAATCACACCAAAGAGCACACGGTGATCGCGCATCGTTTCGCGCATTTCTTTGAGAAAGACAACCCAGATCCGTCCCAGTCGAGCCTGCCGGGCTGACGATTTTAATGAAGGTTTGTTGTTTTCAATCATGATCAGAGGCTCCTACGAGTTTCAAAAAGACCGACTCTAATGGAACAAGTCCGGTACGTTCACGGAGTTCTTCAACCGTTCCCTGAGCCACGATGCGACCATCATGGATAATTGCCACTTCGTCACAGAGGCGCTCGACTTCGCTCATGATGTGGGTTGAGAAAATGACGGTTTTGCTCTGTTCCCGACACCGTTCGATAAAGCGCATGATGGTGCGGGAGGTCATCACGTCCAAACCCGTCGTTGGTTCATCAAAAATCATGACTGGCGGTTCGTGAATGATGGATCGGGCGATGGAAACCCGCTGCTTTTGGCCAGTTGAGAGCTTGTCGCAGCGTCCATTGGCAAATTCATTCATTTCAAGCACTGAAAATACTTCTTTGAGGCGTTGCTGAAGGAGGGGTTCCGGCATTCCATACAGCCGCCCGAAATATTCGACCATTTCGCGGGCCGTGAGTCGGCCATAGAGTGCGGTGCTGGTTGAAAGAAAACCGATCTTTTCGCGGACTTTTTCAGGTTCGAGGCGCACATCGTGCCCGGCGACGTAGGCTTCGCCGGTGGTTGGTTCGAGTAATGTGGCCAGAATTCGGAGAGTCGTGGTTTTTCCGGCGCCATTGGCGCCAAGGAGTCCAAAGATTTTGCCAGGTTTGGCTTCAAAACTGACACCATTGACCGCATGCACTTCTCCTCGCTTACGGTCACGAAACGTCTTCACGAGGTTTTTTGCTTGTATCATGTTGATTCCATTGTTGTTGTGACAAAAGTACTGAAGTGGAAAGCAGATCGCTTTTGGTGCTGGTGGGGTTAACTGCCCTGACCGTAACCTTTCCAGGGTAGAAGAAAGGTCATCCATTGAACGAATTGCACGGCTCTTGATTGGCAATGTGATCTGCGCACCAGACACTAATTCGATTCTGAGGTATCGCGAAGCAGACTGGCCGTCTGCCGGATTTTATGTTTGTCGAGCAAGTGCCGGAGAGAACGGACTGACATCTTTAAAAGTTCAGCCGCCCGGGTCTGATTGCCATGCGTTCGGCGCAGGGCTTGAAGGATGAACGATTTCTCCATTTCAGCGATAAATCCTTCCAGGTTAATTCCATCTGCCGGCAGGTCAAAAGCCGAGGTGATTTTGGCGGGATTATATTTCAGAATGGTTTCGGTCAGCCGTTCCGGGCGAATCTCGGACGTTGATTCAAACGCCACCGCCCGCTCAATCGCACTTTCCAGTTCACGTACATTGCCGGGCCAGTCATATTTTTCAAGATAGCGCAGGGCTTCCTCAGAAATGCGAGTAATCGGACGATCCACCATGCGGGCATATTTTTTGAGAAAATGATCGGCCAGTTCACGGATGTCATCACGTCGCTCTCTCAAGGGAGGAATCTCAATCGGAATCACGCTCACCCGGTAAAACAAATCTTTGCGAAAGGTCCCTTCTTCAACCATCTGGCTCAGGTTGCGATTGGTGGCGGCAACTACCCGGGTATCAACTGGGATTTCTTCAGTACCTCCGACCCGGCGGACACGCCGCTCCTGCAAGACGCGTAACAATTTGACCTGCATACTGAGCGACATTTCCCCAATTTCGTCGAGAAAAATCGTGCCGCCGTGAGCCGATTCAAAAAGTCCTTTTTTGTTTGCCACGGCCCCGGTAAAGGAACCCTTCATATACCCAAACAACTCTGATTCCAGCAGGGTCTCGACAAACGCGCCACAATTGATCGAAACAAACCGCTCATTGGCGCGTGGGCTGCAGGTATGAATGGCATTGGCCACCAGTTCTTTGCCCGTCCCGGACTCACCCGTAATCAACACCGTGCTGGTGGTGGGCGCCACAGTTTCGATCATCCGGAAAATATTCTGCATAATCGTACTGCGCCCGATGATGTTCTCTAACCGCCCGCGGTCGCTGAGTTCGCGCCGGAGCAGCACCACATCTTTGCGCAGTCGGCTTTTTTCAAGGGCATTGCGAACGACCAGCTTGATTTCATCAATGTCAAACGGCTTCTGGATAAAGTCATCGGCGCCCATCTTGAATGCTTCGCGGGCACTCTCGACCGTACCGTAGGCCGTCATCAAAATCACCATGGTCTCAGAGGAAATATGGCGGCATTCCGCCAGCAACTCCATTCCGGTGAGCGTGGGCATGCGCACATCTGACAAAACCAGGTCATAAACATGATCTCGAATCATTTCCAGGGCTCTGGCGCCATTATCAGCCAGATGGACGGTATATCCCTCACGCCTGAACACACGCTCTAAAACTTCACGCATGCTGAGTTCATCATCAACAATAAGCATTGTTACCATATTAATCTCAATATTCTGAACAAAATAGCGGGGATTCGAAATCTGGAGCAGGTTACGTTTTTGTTACGAAGTGCGAACCATCTTTGCATGAATAAACGCGGCATGCTACTCTGGCGGGTCTCTCACGTTCAACTGCTTTTAGTGAGAGTCTTACATCATGCATTTGTACTTAAGCATTATTCTCGAAATCTCAATGAAAGGATGAGTTCCCACAAACTCTTTACCCATCGTGTGGGTCACGAACGTTGATCCCGATGGGCCTAGACCAGGAGTGTTTACGACCTATGGATATGAATGAAATTCGCCAAACGCTGCAGAATGACCCTGCAGTCCGTGACATGATCGCCAAACGTGCGTTCGAAATTTTTAAGGCTAACGGATATCAACTCGGACGTGATTTTGAAAACTGGGTGGAAGCTGAACAGCAGATTTTGCCAGGCTTGATCAACGAGGAAGTCAAACGCCGCCAGACCGAAAAAGCCCGCATCGCTGAAGCGGTAACCGAATCAGCCATCGCTGAAGAAACGATTGCCGCCCCAACCGTCGAAGAAAAACCAGCGGCTGAAGAAAAACCCAAAGCCAAGAAACCTGCCAAAAAAGTTGCGGCCCCAGCCGAAGCCAAAGTTGAGGCACCAGCCGTTGAAGAAAAACCAGCCAAAGCTGCAAAACCGGCCAAAGCCGAAAAACCAGCTAAAGCTGAAAAACCAGCCAAAACTTCAAAAACCAAAAAGTAAGGCCTTCCAACATCAGGCCTGGGGTTGAAGATACCAGGGCTCAGGGCTGAAAATACCAGGGCTCAGGGCTTGGGGCTGAAGAAAATGGGCTGAAAAAAACGGGTTTAATACCCCAAGCCCGCTTTCTTCAGCCCAATGTCTTCAGCCCGACTTCTTCAGCCCAATGTCTTCAGCCCGTTCTCTTTTCAGCCCGGCTTCTTCAGCCCAATTTCTATCGCCCCAGGTTTTTCCTGAAAAACCACTCTAACCGCTCACGATATTCCTGGCGGGCATATCGAAAACATTGCGTATGTGCCGCCCGCGGAACCAACCATAATTCTTTTGGAAGCGTTGTGAGTGCGGTAAAAATCCGTTGTGAATGCTCTGGGCGGACAAACATATCGGCAGCACCATGAACGAGCTGGACCGGACAGGTAATGTGTGGAGCAATCGCCACCGGGCTCACTTCACTGACATTGAACCTGCCACGTCGGTTGGCGACAAACATAGCCCCCCACGTCACGGGTTTGAGCATGGATTGGGGCAATCGTGTCGCATCGGCGATATATTCAGCCGAAATTTGTTCCAGCGATGAAAATGGACTCTCTGCCCAAACTGCCTGGATCCGTTTGTCACGAGCCGCAACCTGCAAGGCAATCGCAGCGCCCATTGACATCCCAATCAACCCAATTGATTTTTCACGAACCTTGTGTTCCCGGATGAGATAGTCAATCAAGGCTGAGATATCACGAGTTTCATGATAGCCATAGGTGACAAACTCCCCCTGACTCAGGCCGTGTCCTCGCCCGTCAAACACAAAAACGTTGAACCCTGCCTGATACAAAACCATGGCGAACCGGAGCATACTCGTTCGGTTCCCGGTGACGCCGTGCAAGGCAATCACGGTTGGCTTCCAGCGTCCAGCTTGAAGAAACCACCCGTGCAGACGCGTTCCATCAAATGAGTGAAAGTCAACCTCCTGATAATGAACGCGTTTGCGCCGGAGAAAATATCGCAAATGCCGGCTGGTCAACTGCGCTAACCGCTTTTTTTGTGGCGTTACCAGCAGAGATGACAGCGGGTAGGCAGCGGCGGCTGAAAGCAGCATATAACTCCCCGCAGCGCCAAGCATTGCGATTCCTGCCCGCTTAAACCATCGTGCCGTTGTTTCTTTCCACCCAGATACGGGAGTGGGGTTGCTCAAACGCTGTGTGCTCATGCCAAATCTCCTGCCGAAAACACCTGCCAAATCCCTTCTGCTGAGGGGCTAACTCCCTTGATTTGAAAGCAGGTCCATAAGATACTTGTCTTTTGGGAACCTTCCCAGATATCTGACGTGCAACACGCACAATTACGCTCCAATCACCATCCTGACGCTATCGAGCGCGCACCTTTCGACATCAGTCTTTCAGAAGTGCGCACAGTTTTGTGCCTGGTTCTTCGCCAATTCGTTCTGGTGGAATCTCTTGCCAGTGACGAAGAATTCATATGGCGAGCGTACGGACCATTCTATTTCAAGTATGCGGGATGAATGAGAAATGACGAAACACCCATCTGGTATTCAATCAGGTGATGTTTCTGTCACTCAGCAGTCATCGCTCATCAGTATCATCTATGCCTGAGTTTACCTGTCGTCTCGGAACGCCTGCGGGCGAATTGATCACCAAAGTCGTCGAAGCTGATGGCGCTGAAGAACTAAAGCTGCGGTTGGAACGCGAAGGATTTCGTGTTTTTGCCATTGATCTCCCCGGCGCCAACCTTGGCGGGATATTTTCATTCTCCACCCAGGGAAGTGTCAAACTCGAAGAATTTTTCCTCTTCAATCAACAATTCGCCACTTTGTTGCGGGCCGGATTACCTATGTTGCAGGCACTGGGCGTGCTGGTTCGACGCTTAAAACCTGGGATGTTTCGGACTGTTTTGGAAGATGTTGAACGCCGTATTCGGAGTGGGGCTTCGCTGTCTGAAGCATTAACCGCCCACCCAAAAGTGTTTCCCCGGTTGTATACGGCCTCCATCCTGGCTGGTGAACGGTCGGGTGAACTGGATCGAGTGTTACTGCGCTATATCAATCACGCCAAAGTGATGACCGAATTGCGCCGTAAACTGAAGAAAACACTGACTTATCCGGTTATTTTAATCGTAGCTTCGGCAGCACTGGTTGGGCTGTTAACCACCTATGTGATTCCTAAATTTGCCACACTCTATGAAAGCTCAAATACCAAGTTGCCGCTGATTACAGAGTATGTGGTTGGGATCTCAAAATACACCCAGGAGAATTTGGCGTGGATAGCCCCCCTGGTTCTCGTTGCCGGGGTGGCCTTTACCCTGTGGAAAAGGACCCCCGCCGGAGAACTCGCCATTGATCGCTTTCTCCTCAAGCTTCCAGTGATGGGCGATGTGATTCGCCAGACAACCATCTCCCGCATGGCCCGCAGCATGGCTACACTCCTGGCCGGGGGGTTGACGCTCCTGGAATCCCTGGAAATTTCGACTGAAGTGGTATCCAACCGCGTGCTGTCTGATTCGATGGTCCAGGTCATGCGACAAATTCGCGAAGGTCAATCACTGATTGATTCACTCGAACAGGCCGGATGGGTACCGGCAATGGCGATGGATATGATCGGCGTGGGCGAAAAATCTGGATCACTCGGAACCATGCTCGACGAAGTGGCGGTTTTTTACGATGCCGAGCTTGACCTGCGGCTCTCAACCTTAACCACCCTGATTGAACCAATCGTGTTGATTTTTATGGCCGCCGTCGTGTTAACCGTCTTGCTCGCGCTCTATCTGCCCATCCTGCAGTTTGTTGGTGATCGTCCGACTCAGTAAGTGTCCGGATTCTAAAATTGATGGTTATCCGTTGCTCTTCACATTTTGAGAGAACTCTGTATTTGCTATGTCTGAAATGCCACAACCCAATGTGATGCCCCCACCTGGCGGGCCACAATTAACGCTCCCAGGACTTGATGCCATTGATCCAAAGGCGCTGGCACAACCCGCCGCACCGGATCGGTCAGATTTTGACATCGCGGATGCTGAGGCCAAAAATGCTCAGGAACTGGCTCGGCGCTACCGGATGGAGTTTGTTGACCTCGGCGCCCTCAATCTGGACTATGACCTGATCAATAGCCTGCCAGTCGAATTGATGGTCCGGCATCAATTTATACCGCTCCGGCGTGATCCCCACCGCTTAATCATTGCCATGGCTGATCCAACCAATATGGATCTGCTCGATGAACTGGCGGTTCAGTTAAAAACCCAGTTAAAGCCAGCGGTTGCCACCAAGTCAGCGATTGAAAATGCCCTCAAACGGGGTGATACCGCCCAACGGGTCCTGCAAGGCGCGACCGAATCATTCCGGATGAAGCTGGTCAAGGAAACAGAACAGGGTGAGCAAGACCTTGACCTGGATCGGCTGACCGACGAAACGTCGCCGGTGATTAAACTCATTGATACCATTATTTTAAATGCACTTGAACGCCGGGTCTCGGACATTCATATTGAAGCTCGCGATACTGAGGTCATGGTCAAGTACCGAATTGACGGGGCACTGTATCCGGCAGCCAAACCAATTGATATTACCTATCACCCGATGCTGATCTCGCGCATCAAGGTGATGTCGGAACTCGATATTGCCGAGCGGCGCGTTCCCCAGGACGGACGGTTCCGGGTTCGGATCAAAGGGCGCACAGTTGATTTCCGGGTTTCGATCATTCCCGCGGCCCACGGTGAAAGCTGTGTTATTCGTATTCTGGACCGCGAGCAAATCAACGAATCCTTTAAAGATTTGAGCCTCAACATCGTCGGGTTTGAAGAACACGACCTGCGGCGGTTCCGCAAGTTCATTGCCGAACCCTATGGCATGGTGCTGGTAACCGGGCCAACCGGCTCTGGCAAAACCACCACCCTCTATGCCGCCCTCAATGAAATTTACAACGAAGAAGATAAAATCATCACCATTGAAGATCCGGTCGAATATCAGTTGCGCGGGGTGACTCAGATTCCGGTGAATGAAAAGAAAGGACTGACCTTTGCCCGTGGACTGCGCGCCATCTTGCGCCACGACCCGGACAAGGTCATGGTTGGGGAAATCCGCGATGCTGAAACGGCTCAAATTGCGATCAACGCGGCTCTGACCGGACACCTTGTGTTTACAACCGTTCACGCCAACAACGTCATTGACGTCATTGGCCGGTTTCTCAATATCGGGGTCGAAGCCTATAACTTTGTCAGTTCGCTCAACTGTGTACTGGCCCAACGCCTGGTTCGCCAACTCTGTACCCACTGTGCCCGAACCTACCAGCCAACCGATATCGAACTGATTGAATCGGCGCTGGATCCAGACAAGTGCCGCCAGTACCAGTTTTACGAGCACGTTGGCTGCGAACACTGTAACTACACGGGATATCGTGGCCGAACGGCCATCCACGAACTGCTCGATTTATCTGACCACATCCGCGAATTGATCCTGGATCGGCGTCCCGGTTCGGAAATTCGCCGGGCAGCCCGTCAGGAAGGGCTCACTTCGCTGCGTGAAACCGCAGTTCAAAAAGTTTTTCGAGGATTATCAACGCTACGCGAGATCAACCGCGTGACGTTTATTGAGTAGAGGCGACTCACCATTTTTGTTTGATCTTGAGATGACTCACTATATTTTTGTTTGGTTTTGAGGAAAGTTATGAATCAACGATGTTCTTTTCGATACCGACTGTACCGTGCAGCCTGTCACCTGCTTTGTCTGCTGCTGGTTTTGAACCTGTTCGGTGGCAGCACCGCCCTCGCCTTTAACGGAAAAAAATATTTTAAGACCGGGCTGAGATATGAGGCGACCAAAGAATGGGATCGAGCGGCTGAAGAGTTCAGCCTGGCACTGCGCGAAGATCCAGGAAATGCCGAATATGAATTGCACTACCTGCGGTGCGTGTCAAATGCGTCGTTGATGTTTATGGACCGGGCCCGGATGCTAGTCGCACAGGGAGACTATGAAAGCGCCTACATGGCCTATAAGCAAGCCTTCACCTATGATCCGACCAATGAACAGGCCCAGGCCAAAATGAAGGAAATGCTGATGAAACAGGGGATTACCCCTTTACCTAATGGCGACCCTGACCCATATCAGAAGGTTTCCGAAAAAAACAAACAGGTGATGGATTATGTGGCGCCAGCCTCACCCAAAATTGCCGACAGTATTGTGATTACTGAGCGCTCAATTGAAGATATTATCTTGCAACTGGCTTCATTTATTAACTTTAATGTTGTCTTTGATGCCCAGGCCAAACAGCCCGTCACCCAGAAATCAAAACTCTCACTCAAAAACATCACGTATGCCGAGGCATTAGAGATTGTACTGGATGCCAATAACCTGGCGTTTTATCCGGTCGGGCGGCGAACAATCCTGGTCGGCCCCAAAAACAATCCGCAACTGGCCGCACGCTATGACACCAGCCTGCTCAAAACCTTCTATATCCGGAACGCCAAATTGCAGGATGTTCAAACGCTGATCACTCAAATGCTGGGTGCTGGCAAACAAGTCGCCCAGAATACCCAAAACAACACCCTCACCGTCCGTGACTCGCCGGAAAATTTGGACATTATCCAGAAACTTATTGCCAGTATTGACAAACCCCAGGCAGAAGTCGTCATGGATATCAATATCTATGAAGTCTCACAAGACGACCTGCTGCAAATTGGGAATCAATTCAACACTGGCACAGGTCGAAATCAGGCATCGCTTGGGAATTTAGGTGGTATCGCCCAAAGTGGACTGCGCAATTCGTCAGCCACGGGGATCTTTGGCCCTCTGGGTACAGCACTTGTCCTTCCGCCATCAACGCTGAGTTTCCTGCAATCGCGTGGAAATACTCGATTGCTGGCCCAAACCCAGTTGCATTCGTTTGAAAGCGAAGAAGCCACCGTGAATGTCGGCCAAAAAGTCCCAACTCAAACGGCATCGATCCCAACCTTCAACAACAACAACAACAACAACAACAATAACAATAACAACAATAACAACCTTTTTGGTGGAATCAATCAGGTTCAATATGTTGACGTTGGCCTCAATATTTCGATTAAGCCCAAGGTCATTGACGATCTGGTTCAAATGACCCTCAGCGTTGAATCCTCAGGGCTGGTAGCCTCAACGGCAGAATCATTAACCCCGACATTCACGTCACGAAAGGTAAAAAGTGTGGCCCGGGTCCGTGATGGCCAAACCTCCATTGCGGCCAGTGTGATGCGCCAGGATGACTCAAACTCCAGGCGCGGAATTCCAATCCTGAGTCTGATTCCAGGAGTCGGAAACCTGTTTTCAACTCCGACCAAAAGTAAAAATGCCACTTATGTCTTAATTACCGTCACACCACACATCCTGCGTGGTGGTGCGGTGAGCGAAGAAGATGAGAAGCTGACCTTTGGCCCACTTGATTTTCAGATTGGTCCCAATGGTGCTCAAGGATATGGCCGGAAGCTGAGCCTGCTCGAACTGGTTGATCAGGCCGATGTGAAAGATCAAAAAGAAGCCGAAAAAGGTCGTCAGCAAGCGCCGTCAAATCAGCAAAATCAATCTCCTTACGCTCCAGCGAAAGGCACCAATCAGTCCAAAGCTGACTTCCAGGGGGTGAAACAGGGTGATGGGATCGTCCGTCAGCAAACAGTCCCGGTTGGACAAACCACGATCCAAAACTCAAATATTCAAACCTATACTCCAACCGTTCTGCCCAATAACGAGACCAGCATCCCGCAAACCAACCCAAATCCAAACGACGGAAATTCTCCATCCAAAGAAAATCCGGCTCAACCATCAGCCCCCGTCCAACTGACCCCAGTCATCAGTCCGTCAATTCGACCATCAGTTGGGAGCATTGTCAGCCTGGCCGTCATTGTCAGCTCAGCAAACGTCAAAATTTCATCCGCCGGGTTTTACATCCACTACAACTCAGCCGTCGTCAAACCAATCAGTATTCGGGATGGAGGGTTGTTTAATGGGCCATTTGACCAGCGCGATGACGGCTCCTCGTTGTATGCCAAAACTTCGCTGAGCCCCAACCTGGGCTCCATCCCAGCCGCCGGACAATTGATCGTGGTTGATTTTCAGGTTATTGGTACCGGGCCAGCCGATATCGGGTTTGATATGATCGAAATTTTTGGTGCTGACCAGCAACAGGTGCCAGTCATCAATAATCCAATTCCAACGATTACAGCCATTGGTCCACGCCAGGGCGGACAGCAATAGGATTTAGCTTTTGGATCTGGGACTGAAGCTTTTGGGTTGAAAAGACTTCAGTCCCAGTCAAAGCAAGAATTTGGAACTGGCCGACCAGGACATCGTGAGTAGCTTCAGAGGGCGAGCCCTCACCACTCTTTCAATCACACATCGCTCAGAAATCGAATATGCAAGATCGACACCCGTCTCACTTCCACCTCCGTCAACGAGCCAGTCACCTTCAGAATGGCACCAGTTTGCTGGAACTGGTGATTACCCTGGCGATTCTGGCAATCTTGACCGCCGCCGCGGTCCCGATGACAGCCAATACCGTCAAAAGTCGTCGCGAAGTCGAATTACGCCGGGCACTCAGAGAACTTCGAGACTCAATTGACCGCTTTAACCGCATCGAATACGTCTTATTTCAAGGACAACGCATTCCGATTGAAGATCGAACGCCATCTGGTTTTCCCAAAAAACTGAATATTCTCTATGAAGGGTTCATTCCAGCCGGGCAGGTCAATGACAAAAAAGTGTATCACCTGCGCCGTCTGCCAGTTGACCCGATGACGGGAACTGCCGAATGGGGAATCCGCTCATCAACCGACGAGCCAGATGATTATTCGACCAATGGGGATGATGTCTTTGATGTCTATTCGCTTTCAGAGGGAACGGCCCTGGATGGGACAAAATATAAAACCTGGTGAGCCTCCTCCCGGCAGAGACGAGACTTTGGTCAACAGGTGATTTTATTATTTGGATTTACAGGATTTATGAGTATTCAACGGCATTTCAGACACCATCTTTGCCAGGTATCACCCCGTAGTACACGTGGGTTTACCTTGCTTGAACTTGCAATCACTATCTCACTGATGATGATTCTGGCCGCGATTGCAGTACCGGTTTACCAGTCGCTCGTTCATCGCGCCAAAGAAACGGTATTGCACGATACGCTCTTTAAACTCCGGGACAGCATTGACAAATACACCAACCACAAAGAAGCCGCACCAGCCACACTCCAGGATCTGGTCACAGCGAAATACCTTCGGGAAGTCCCCATTGATCCAATTACTGGACGCAATGACACCTGGACCGTGAAGCTTGAAGAAGAAGCCTCTTCACGAGACGGGAAGATTGGCATTCGCGATGTGTTTAGCGGGGCTGAGGGCATTTCATCTGAAGGGACCCCGTATGCTGAGTGGTAAAATCGCCATAGATGTTCTGACCAGAGTTTACCTGGGCCAGCCAATTGGCTGGCCTTCCCTATCTCTCCAACTTGATCAACACAATACCAACCAATGAATCTGCTACAGCGCATCCTGAAAACATTTAGCGCACCAAATTTACCTCATTATGCCTGTGCCTTTGCCTCGTCTCACATTTCGATGGCTCAGGTTTTACGACATCACGGGCACCGCCACATTGAGCGAAGCTCCTTTCTTCCCGTCTCTTCGGAACTGTTTCGACCATCGTTTAGCGGAATCAATATTCCAAATGTGTCGGCACTGGCCGACGCGGTCTTTTCGCTTGGAAAAGGAATTGGGTTAGGCCGGGAAAAACTCTGGGCAGTTACGCTTCCGGATGAAGTCACCCGGCCACATATCATCACTTTACACTCCAGTGTCACCAACGAACCGGATGTGATTGAAGATATGCTGGTGCTCCGCATTGAACGACTGGTCGGCGAATCCATTGATAAGCTGAGAGTTTCGTATACACCGCTTTCACCAGTTGCCGGACAAAAACGGTTTCTGGTCAGCATCGCGGTTGAGGCAGTAATGCGGGAATATGAGCGGTTGTTTGATGAGTTAGGCTGGCATGTCGGTCTGATCTGGCCAACCTCACTGGCTGAGGCCGTCTGGCTGAACCGTCCCAACGCGTTGCCAAACCAAATTCTACTCAGCTCGACGCCAAACGAAATGACGGTGTTGATCCTGCACGACCAGGATCCGGTGTTGCTCCGAACCCAAACGTTTGAGGAGACTGAGTTTGGTGATACCTTGCTCCGACTGCTCCTGTTTTACCGGGATCGCGCCGGAGAAATCATTCCTGGTGTCACCATGGCTGACAATCCACTGGACTCTACGGTGTTTGAAGTCCTGGCTCTGGGTGACCAATCGCATACCAAAACCATTCGGGATTGTATTCAGGAAGTTTTTGGTGCCTCGCCAGTCATTGTGTCCTCTGACACGCTTGGCCTGCCTGTTGCCAATCTGATGACCGATTTTGCGCAAATTGCCGCCGCCGCCGGCCTGGCCTCTCTCTCATTGCCAGCGTGATGAAATAACAAGGTGACACCATGACCAATGACAATGGTCGCGCTGTCACCTGGATCACTTTGTCACGTCACGAGGTGAAGGCAAAATCGGCAACCGTTCGGAAGATTTTTCCTTCTTTTGGACTTCAATTTGAGAGGTTAAAAGACTGGGTGAAATGGCTGAAACTGGAACCCAGCCGGATTCAGCACCGCACATCCCGTTAAATACCTCGACTTTATCGCTGCCAGCAATGATTTTGCTAAATGAAGTCAGCGGCGTCCCAATCAAATCAACCCCACGCACCAGTTCATCTGGCCGACCATCGGTATACACCCGATACACCATAATTGGCGTTACCTGAAAAGCCTGAGGTGTATCGCGCTGGGTAAAAGTAAATCCACCAGAAATATCTTCAAAGATCAGCCCAAACGGCTTTTTCTGTTTTTTGCATTCAGAAATCAACATCTCGCGGAGTTTTGCTTCAGAAACCGGCTTGCGGGTCTGCACAATCAGGTTCCCCTGGCGTCCAACCGGAGCAAACCCTGGGGATTTGCGTCCATGGCCGTTAGATCGGGAAAACCCTTGAATCGGAGAGCGTGACAGCAAAAAGTTTTTCAGAATCCCCTGCTCGACAATCGGCACCCGCTGGGCTTTGACCCCTTCATCATCAAAGTCATAAAACCCATTCAAATCAATATTGTTCAACGCTTTCAACGTCGGGTCATCATAGACGGAAAGAAAACCCGGCAGGACCGATTGATTAACCCGTTTGGTAAAGGTCTGGCCGCTGTCTTCATCTTTTTGGCGATGACCTTCGATCCGATGACCAAAAATTTCGTGGAAAAAGACCCCACTGGCGCGTCCAGATAAAATGGCCGGCCCGGTGTACGGTTCAACCACGGGTGCATTCCGCAACGCCAGCAGATCCCTGGACATTTTCTCAATCACCCGGAGAACAGTCGCTTCATCTGGAAGCCGATCCAGCGATTGCGTATCAAACGCCTCATACCGGTACAAATTCATTCCGTCTTCGGCTTTTGTTTGCGCATAAAATCCAAGCCGCCCAAAAAGCCGCCCGTGCTGCAGCGAAGTTCCTTCGCTATTGACCAGATATTTGTTTGATGCTTCGGCATAAAAAGTCACCGCCCCCTGTAAAATTTCAGGATATCTGGCAAACAGTGCTGAATACTCACGGGCTTTTTTCTCCCAGGCCGCCACATCTACGTCAAATGACACCAGGGGTTGAACCGCCACCTGAGGTGTTTCCTTTGAAAAATCAGCCGAAAGGTCTTCTTCCTGAACTTTAATCGCCCGATTGGCTTTGATCTTGATCAGGGCTTCTACGGCCTCGCGATACCGCTTGTCCGTCTGAAGCCACAGGGCGCTTTTGATGGCATCCGGGTCATCTTCAACCGGTAAATAACTGGCCGGAGAATATACCCGTGATGAAAAAAAGGCGTTTTCTCCCCGGATCTGATGGCTGCTATCGAGGTCATATCCGCCAACACGGACATCCACATCCAGCAGGCGGTAGTGTGAATTCTGTGAATTTTGCAGTGCCCCAAGTGAGGCAGTGACTTCAACCCGGTGAATATCTGAGGCGGTGTAGCTCACAAAGTACGGTGGAGGGTCACCTTTCTGGGTAAGGATTTTGAAGGACCGCTGAAGTTCGTCTTCCAATGCCTGGAGCACCACACTTTTTTTGACATCGGGTGATTGTGAGCGGTGTGCCCCCAGGACAGATTCAGATACCAGGCTGCCAACCATCAGGCAAATACAAACCAAAGCCAGTAATTTTTTCATGTGAAATTGTCAGAAAAACTTTCTTGGGATAGAAACTTATGGAGCTGGATGGAAATATCGTACCACCAGGGTTTAGGGTTCAGAATTCAGGAAAACGACATAAAGGACATAAAGGACATAAAGGACATAAATTCGAAAACCCTGAACCCTGAACCCTGAACCCTGAACCCTGAACCCTGAACCCTGAACCCTGAACCCGATTTCCTGAGACTGAAGATCGCTACCCGCGTTTTGATTGTAACCGGGCTGAAATCTGGGAGATTAAGGTCCGGATGGGCACAGGAACGGTTGAGTCAGCCTTTAATTCGCGTAGTTCAAGCGCATTCAAGGTCTGAATCAACACCGTGGCGCGTCCTGGTGACAAATACCGGCTTCGCAACAGAGCCTGTTTGACATATTTGCGAACCGACCATTTCGGACTATCGGCAATGAGCGACACCACATGGCTATGGTTTGCCTTGCGCACCGCATTCGCCACAATGTTTTCATTCAAAAATGGGTTATCGAGGGCGGCCCGCACCACTTCCTGACTGGGATCATTGAGCATATGCGGAATCAGTCGAGTCCCGTTGATGCGTCGGGCCAGGGTGATTTTTTGCCCCAGGGCAATGCCGGTATACTGTTGCAAAATCAGATTTTCGGCGGCGGTTTTGACTTCCATTGGCAAGGCTGGGGTTGTCAGAACAAATACCAGATCAAACAAATAAAGCTGTCCCACCAGTCGCAACCCGGCGGAGGCCGGCAATTTTGGATTGAGCACCAGCACGCGCCGCAACACGTGGCTTCTGGCAACACGATGGTCGCTGGCCATCCGGCGGAGGATTTCAAAACTCACATCACGCCGCCGGGCAAGGATATGCAATTCTTCCTCGCTGGTTTCTTCGTTATCCAGCAGGGCCTGGAGCACGTCTTCGACCACATCAAAAACCAGGTCCCGGCGGTCATCAAAGATGGCGCTTCGGGCTCGTTGAATACGCCGGAGCAAATCCAACTGGGCCAGCATCTTCTGCTTGCTGGCCAGAATTTCGGCTGAAACTTCCGAAC
Organism: Acidobacteriota bacterium; assembly: GCA_035335845.1. Taxonomy (GTDB): domain Bacteria; phylum Acidobacteriota; class Blastocatellia; order Chloracidobacteriales; family Chloracidobacteriaceae; genus JACQXX01. The sequence goes on from DAOQNB010000006.1 coordinate 23,003, forward strand.
TCGTTTCCCGGATAGCGTCTTCATTTGACACCAGTTCATCAGTCATAGTTCCCTACCCGCGTCTCAATGTGTCATATCCTCAGGTGCGGCGTCCCTGCCAGATAGTATCCGCCGTATGTGAAATATCGAGATGGTCTAAAATGCGATAGACAAAATGATCAACTAACTCAACAATGGATGTTGGGCGATGGTAAAAACCAGGTGAAGCCGGAACAATCATGGCCCCGGCTCGCTGCAGTTTGAGCATATTTTCCAGGTGAATCGCATTATAAGGTGACTCACGCGGGACCAAAATCAGTTTTCGGTGCTCTTTGAGCGTCACATCGGCAGCCCGGTGAACCAGATCACGTGCAATCCCATTAGCAATATAGCCCAGGCTCCCCATACTGCAGGGAATAATCACCATCCCGTCGGTACGATAGGAACCACTGGCAATGCTGGCACCAACATCTTTGGCTGGATGCAACTGTACTTTGGTTGATGGACGTCCAAGCAGCGCTTCCACATCAGCAGCTTTTACGCCGGAAATATCCAAATCCAGTTCTTCACGCAAGACAATCAAGCCATAAGCTGTCAAAATCAGGTGGACCCGTCGCACCTCTGGACTTTCTTCCAACAAATGCAGTAACCGCTGGGCATAAACCGCGCCACTGGCGCCGGTTACAGCGACAATAATCTCTTTCACGCTTTTACCTGCTTTCTAAAACCCTATGTTTTTGAGAGGAAACCGTGGGGATGTTTGCCAAATTCTAAAGGGAACGAATAGTATTTTGGAAGGTCACTTCACTGTATTGGCGCATCCTGTCTCTGTCATCAGGCAGCGACCCAACCATCCGACCATCATCCTGTCACACGAAAACAATCAATTGCTTTGTGGAGTCTTCACATGAAACGTTTTTGGTCAACCATCTTTGCTTCTGCTGGCCTGATCCCAGGTATCACCGGATTTACACTCAGTTTGTTTCTGCTGGGTGTTGGGGCAATCCACCCGGTACAGGGAATGTCGGTTCAAACCCCTCCGATTACACCCCAAACCAATAAAGATGACAAAACCGGGGCTCAAACCCCGCCCAAAGATGACCCCCCAAAGCCACCAGCGATTCAACGCATTCCTGGGTATCCGCCAGTGGAACAACGGGTTGAAGAATACCGCCGGCTGGCAAACACCGGCAAAGGGCCACGCGAAGAAAGCCGCCCCTATGTGGTTGAAGGGATTACGGTGGTTGGCCTTTCAGGCACCAGGTCAGCTTTCCTTCGGACCGAAGACGGCAGCACCGTGATTGTCCGAAAAGGAATGAAGCTGTACAACGGAGAAGTTGAAGCCATTCAGTCGGATCGGGTGGTTTTTCGTCAAGGCAAAAAACTGGTCGAAAAATACTATCGTCAGGCGATCAATGCTTCGAAGTCAGAGGAAGGCGACGCCCAGTGAAACATAAAGTCCATCTGGCTGATCTCCAGCAAAAAAAAGGTGAACCAACCCCCTATTACGTGGTTGAACCCTTCCAGCTCTCTTCTTCTCCTCAGTTCCCAAACGCTCTGGTCTGGCTTGAGCAACCGCTCGATCTGGTACAGTTTCCCGAAGTCCTCTCTGCAGCCGTGCTTCTGGCAAGCCCGAGCTGCAGAGTTCATTTGTCATGTCTGACTGGTCCGCCATCTATCCCAATCGTCGGCCCGCTGGTGCGGCGAGTCGGCCCACATCGGGCACTCGAATACCTGCTCGCGGGTGTCGAACTCAGTGCCGAAGAAGCCTTTCAGGCCCGGTTAATTGATGGCGTGATGTCAGCCGAAGCCTTTGAAACCTGGATCAATCAGGTGCTTGTGCTCAGCCCACAATCCCAGGAACTGGCTTTTGAAATGGTGCAACTCCAGCGTTTTGCCAGCCAGTCAGCCGCTGAAGCCGCCGAGCGGTATGGTTTTGCCCTGGCCTTTGCCCTTCCCGATGCCGCCGAAGGCATCAAAGCCTTTCTAGACAAACGCCATCCCCACTTTCGAATGAAGAATGAAGAATGAAGAATGAAGAATGAAGAATGAAGAATGAAGAATGAAGAAACAAAATGATTTGTGATTTGGCCCGAGTCATCAACCCAATTCCCATTTTTCAATACTTTATCAAATTACAACTCTCATTTTTGCAACTTTTTTGCTTTCTCAATCACCAACGCGGTTGGCAAGTGATTTCTAACCTGTAATTACCGCATCAATTCAACAATCATTCTCGAAAAGAGTATCCTCCTAATAAACTTAAAACCCTGATAAAACTAGCGTTTATATCAACTTGAGATTTTCTCATTGCGTTAACAGGTGGTCACCTAACCAAATTAGATAAACGAAGTGGAGGACTGACGACTGACTGGTATGAGTCTTCATCCTCAATTCTTCATTCTCAATTCTTCATTCTTCATTCTTCATTCCAAAGGGAGTTAGGTCTCATGCGTTGCTTGAATCGTGATGCGCAGGGTCGAGTGTGGCGTGCGGTATGCATTCTGATGTGTGCCGTGCTGAGTTTCACCAGTTTCCCGTTGTTGAGCACCGTCAGCGGACAGGCCCGTCAGATACGCGACAGTGCCAATATTCCGCTTCCACCACAGTGTACACTCCGGGTTGAAAACCTCGGGGGGAATATTCAGGTGGTATTGACCAACCGCCAGGGGATGGAAATGTTATCTGGACGGCACGGTGCTGCCGGGCCAGCCGTGCAACCAGATGAAATTGTGCTCCAGGAAGACACCTCCAGCGGTCAGGTGATGATCCGAACTCGTCCACCTGCTGGTGGATTAGGCATTGATTTACGACTCGCAGTCCCCGAAGGCACCAACCTGCGCCTGACAAGCGATAGCGGAAACATCGAAGTATCCGGTTCGGCAGCCAGCATCCTGGCGTCAACCGTGCAGGGGAATGTCCAACTGGTTGTTCCTGAAAAATCCAATGCCGATGTCACACTCTACTCAGCCCGTGGCGTCGTTCGCAGCAATCTCACGGTTCAGACCTTTGGGACTGGCGATGATCATTCGCTTCAAGGCACGATGGGAAAAGGCGGCGGCATGGTCATGGGTCGTTCAGAGCGTGGCAACGTGATTCTGACGGCACCTGGAAAAGAGCAGCAAATCCAAATCGCAGCAAAAGATCCAGTCCTGACCCGTCCCCAGGCAGATGATGATTTTTTAGGTGGAGGCCGTGGACGCCCCGAATCGCTCAAACCATCAACCCGTACCTCAAACCCGGCTTCCACGGGTCCAGATGCCGACCTGGATGATGACAATATTCTGCGTATTGAATCTGATCTCGTCACGCTCAACGCAGCGGTCAGCAAACGAACAGGCGAAGCGGTTACCGACCTGCGCAAAGAGGATTTCACCTTGTTTGAAGATGGGATCCAGCAGGAACTGGTTCACTTCCAGCCGGTCACTATGCCATTTAACCTGGTGCTTCTGATTGATTTAAGCGGCAGCGTCAAAGAAAAAATCAACCTGATCAAACGGTCGGCTATGCGGTTTATCCAGGCCACGCGTCCCGAAGATAAAGTCGCGATTGTAACGTTTACCGCGACGCCCCGGCTGGTTTCACCGCTCACCAATGACCGTCAAAAACTCCGCCAGCGCATTGAAAGCATTCGCGAACCCGATGGCGGCACCAATTTCTACGACGCGCTTGATTACACGATTAACTCGGTTCTGGTCGGAGTCAAAGGCGAACGCAACGCGATTGTGATTATGTCAGATGGCGTCGACAATGCGTTGCCCGGTCAACCCGGAGACGGTTCAGATATCACCTATGAAGAACTGATGAGCCGGATCCAGGAAACCGATACGATTATGTTCCCGATTTACCTCGATACCGAAGAAGCCGCAATTGAAGAGTTTGGGATGAAGATTTCCCGTGGATATGCCGTTGCCCAGCGACAATTGAAGGAAATTGCCGAAGCCACTGGGGGAAAAGTGATTTACGCCCGGCGAGTTGAGGATTTGGAAGGAAGTTACGATCAGGTTGCCAATGAACTGCGCACGATTTACAGCCTGGGTTACTATCCGACCAACACCACGCGTGATGGCAGTTTTCGTAAAATTCGCGTCCGCATCAACGTTGCAGATGCCCAGGTTCGCTCCCGGCGCGGCTACTATGCCAAAACCGACTAGGAATGAAGAATGAAGAATGAAGAGTGAAGAATGAAGAATGAAGAATGAAGAATGA
>DAOQNB010000007.1:0-24779 GCA_035335845.1 Acidobacteriota bacterium
TATTTTCCCCGTACAGGGAAGACCGATATACTCAAGCTTTATATAAGTATAATGAATTCAATGTTTTATTCGTTAACAACTCCTCAATTCTTCATTCTTCATTCTTCATTCTCAATTCTTCATTCTTCATTCTTCATTCTTCATTCTCAATTCTTCATTCTCAATTCTTCATTCTCAATTCTTCATTCTTCATTCCTGCCGCTGCCGGGTTCCCTGGTCAATGATCTCTAACAGCTCATCAAACTGATAGCTCTTGAGGTACTGGCGGATCTCCAGTGCCAGTGCCGGGTTGGTGGTCTCAATCTGGTTGGCGAGATCTTCGGTTACCGAGATATTGCCCTCGTTCAATGCTTTTTGCAGATTTGAAACCAATGATTGAGGCAAAGCTGACAAAACCGCTGGTGTTAACTGGGTTGGCTGGTCGTTTCCTGATGGGGAAGCCGTCGGGAAATCATCTACTTCATATTGATACTGGATGCCCAGGTGTTCAGCCAGATGCTGGAGCAAAGTTTCTTCACGCAGTGGCCGATCCAGGTGACCATCAAACCCTGCTTCGAGCAGTGTTTCCTGGCTAAATTCAAAACTACTCGAAGTAATTGCCAGGATTACGGTTCGAATGGAAAGATTTGAACTCAGTCGTTCATCAACCTCAAGTTGTCTGATCTTGCGGGTGGTGGTGTATCCGTCCCAGATCGGAAGTCGTCCGTCAATGAATGCCACGTGGGGCCGGAAGCTGACCCAGTGATCAATTGCCTCTTTTCCATCACTGGCCAAAATGACCTTAAACCCAAGTGGGGTCAGCATTTTGTCCAGCAGGGCGATATTTTCCCATTTTCCATCTGCGACCAGTAGCCGAAACTGGGGTTGTCCCGGCGCCAGTCCAATAATTTTGCGTTTTTTCATGGCCATGGTTTCTGCCCGGTTGACGGGCTGGAGCGGCAGGTGAACCCGGAAGGTTGACCCCTCGCCTAACTGGCTATTGACTTCAAGCGTGCCTCCCATCAACCGGACAAATTTCTCACAAATGGTTAGCCCGAGGCCGACGCCTTCTTTGTACTTCTGGTTGTCCTGACTCTGGGCAAAGGCTTCGAAGATGACCCGCAGTTCATCTGGACGAATCCCCTGACCGGTGTCTTCGACTTCAAAGGTGACGCCCGTTTCTGACCAGTTTGCCCGGAAGGCCACATAGCCAATGCCTGTGTATTTAAAAGCATTTTCGAGCAGTTTTGTCAGGATCTGACGCAATTTCCCTTCATCGCCCCAGGTGTATTGTGGAAGGTCAGGCGAGGTTGTGAACTGGAACTGAAGATCTTTGCGCTGGGCGCGAATGCGAAACAATTCCTCGACACTTTTGAGCAATTCAGGCAGGTGAAACACGTGTTCATTGAGTGTCATCCGGCCAGCTTCGAGTCGGGCGACATCGAGAATGTCATTGATCAAGCCAAGCAGATGCTCACTGCTGCGCATAATCACTGCCAGATTTTCAAGATCTTCCGAACTCCGGTCAGGTTTGCGGTTCATCACCTGGGCAAATCCCAGAATGGCGTTGAGGGGCGTTCGCAACTCGTGGCTCATATTGGCCAGAAATGTAGTTTTGGCGCGATTGGCTTCAATGGCTTTGTTTTTGGCTTCGATGGCTTCCTGAGCAGCGGTCTGGGCATTGCGTTTTTCGTCAATGGCTTCCTGATGGGCCTGATGGGCTTCGTGTTCGGACTGGCGCAGGTGCTCGATAGTGGCCGCCAGTTCCTGGGTTCGTTGGGCGACCCGGTCTTCAAGTTGCAGGGTTCGTTGGTTGAGTGAGCGCAATCGGAACTGAACCAGCCCATATCCAACTCCACCCAGCGTGGCCACAAAAAAGAGATACGCCCACCAGGTTCTCCAGGGCGCTGGTCGAATAGTAAAACTGACCGAGACCGGGCCTGTGACCATACCTGCATAATTTTTGGCCCACACCCGAAACATGTATTGACCGCTTGGCAGATTGGTATATTCCCGTTTGGGATCACTGCTCCACTCTGAAGGACTGGTGTCATAGCCGACCAGTTGGGTGCGGTAACGGGTTTCGGCATCCCGGAAAAACCCCAGGAGGGCATACTGAAACCCCAGGTTGGTGTACTGGTAGTCAAGGGTTTGGCGATCAACTTGAATAACAGGGAGTGCCTGCACACCAGCGAGATCCTCAGAACGTGACCCCCAACCCCATCCGTGACCCGCATTTGACCGAAGCTGGACTTCTTCAATGAGCAGTGGGGATTGGGCATGGGCCGGTGGATCTTGATGTGAATCATAAACGGCCATTCCTCCAACGGTTCCAACCCAGAGCCGGCCAGCCTGGTCAATGCAGGAAGCGCCGGAATTCGCTTCGTCATGAGCCAGTCCGTCTTCCGTGGTGAAGGTATGCAGGGCATATTCGTGTATCTGCGGTACGCGTTTGAGGTCCGCCGGAGGGGTTAACTGGACAACTCCTTTGTTCGTTGTGAGATACAGGCGACCACGGCTGTCTTCTCGAATCTGATAGATGACGTTATTTGGCAGTGCCGGCGTGGTCAGGTCAGAAAGTGTTTCCCAGACCGATTGAGATCCATTGAGGATGAGTCTGGCAACCCCGCCTGAGGAGCCAACCCACAGCATATGTGTTCCGTCAGGGGCAATTGATTCGTGCAGGGCCCGAACGGTGTTGTTTGGCAGACCAGATTGAATGGTAAAGATATTCCAGGCGCCGTTGAGGAAGCGACCCAGTCCGCTATCGGTTCCGGCCCAGATGGTTGGGGTTCCATCGGCTGACCGGGTCTGAAGCACACTTAAAACCATATTGCTGGGCAACCCCTGCTGACGAGTGATCACCGTCCATTGACCATTGACGGCGTGGGCGAGGCCAAACTGTGCGGCCACCCACATCTCCTTTTTTCCTTCCTGATTTGTAGTTTCCAGGATTTGTCGAATCATTCCGGGTGGAATTTCCGGAACCGGGGACCAGGTTTCGCGGTGAAATCGGACCAGTCCACCTGAGGTGCCAACCCAGAGTGTTGAATCTCCTTCCAGCCCGGTTGTTTCATAGAGGCACAGAACCCGGTTGTTGGGAAGCGCCGGCGCCCCTTGAATGACCGTCCGCCGATTGGCTTCCCAGCGGGCGAGGCCGTTTTCCGTGCCAATCCACAACGTTTGATCTCTGGTTTCACAAATGCTGTAGATTTCATCGTCTGGAAGTCCATCGTTTTTGCCAAAGGACCGCCAGCCAGTATAATTTAACCGGACCAGCCCCCGGCCAGTTCCGACCCACAGCGTTGGGGAAGCCTGGGCTGAGGCCGGTTTGAGCAATGACAGAATGGCGTTGGATGGGAACCCGATTTTCTGGTCATAGAGCGTCCAGTGACCGCTTTCAAACTGTAACAGCCCTTGCTCTGTTGCGATCCACAGGGATTCTGCCCCGCCAGGGGCCGGTGTCGTCATCAGAGCGCGGATGCCTTTCCCAGAGGTTCCGCCCGGAAAGACAAGTTCCGATTCGGTGGCGTCATCAATCCGAAACACACTGCTCGGCGTGGCAACCCATAATGGCTGGCGCTGGTTTGAGAGGGGGGATTGCCAGAGGGCGAGAATTGGTTGAGTGTGAAGGCGCGAAGAGGTGGAAACAATCTCGACGTGCTGGTTGATGACTTTCACCAGTCCCCGGTTGGTGCCAACCCAAAGGCCGGATGGATCTTCTGGAAATGGTGCTGGTTGAAGGCAGGTAATGGTATCGCCTGGTAACCCGTCGGCAGTGGTGATTTGTTTCCAGGATTGCCCGTCAAAGCGGACCAGTCCGGCATCCGTTCCTACCCAGAGGAATGACTGACCTGGTTGAGAACTGGTTTCAACCAGGGCATAAATGGCATTGCCTGGCAATCCATTGGACGCATTAAAGGTTGTCCACTGATTGTCTTTGAGTCGAGCCAGCCCTCCGTTGCGGGTTCCAAACCAGACACTTCCATCACTTGTGCCGAGCACCGTGCGAATATAATTGGAGACAAACCGTTCTGGGAGATTGATGACCTGCCAGGTCTGACCATTAAATCGAGCGGCACCATCCTGAGTTCCAACCCACAAATACCCTTTGCGATCAAAGGCCAGCGAAAGCAGAGCGCTTTGCGGGATTCCATCCTGAGTTGTGTAAACTCGTAATCCGGGCCGTCCATTTGGGCGTGGGACTTGAGTTGTCGCCAGTGGTGATACTGGTGGGTCAGCGACCGGTGACGGTACGGCTGTGGCTGGCAGGGCACCCAGGAAAAGAAAGAATCCAATCACACAACACAGAATGGTTAAACCGCAGCGCATAATTCCTCGCAATGCCCACGATGCTGTTGGAAATGATCGGTCGGTGTGACGCAGATGGTGGCGATATTGGGTGAGTGAACCAATGATCACTGATGTTTTGGGATTGTGGGCGAGGGGGCTGCCCATTGAAGTCCGCGCCCGGCATGTTTCAGGTACAACAGGAGGTGCTTGCCCCTTGAAAAACACCGGTTCCTCACTTTAGGTCAAATTCTGAGTGCTGAATAGTAGTTCGAGACAAACCCAGGCCCTGAGTGGCATTCGTGGGTAAAACTGAAAAATCCTGGGAGGTCGTTACGGGTTGAGTGATTCAATCTGCAGAGCGGGTACAGCCGCGTTCAGACTTTGATTCCGACACCTGGCATTTAGATTTCAATCGGGGGTGGGATGAGTTCCTTGTGGTGGCTCGGCCAGAGGGAACTGTGGGACTCTGGGGTTCATTTGATTGAGAAAGCGAAATTTTTTCAAAAAAAGCGATAAATTCAAACCTTGGGATTGGAAAATGATGTCGTTTTTCTGTATTTTTCCGCTTCCAGTTTCTGAAATAAGCAGAGACAGTCAGGCGTGCAGTGTCAGTTCAACTATCAACGTTCCGGTTGGATGAGTGTGCCTCGAAGACGTGATTGTGGTACCTGCAGAAATTGGGATGTTCAAATTTGTTGTTTTTGGGTTGATCAAAATCTCTGATGCAGGCTGGATCCAGGCAAGAATTTTGGCTTTTTGCCATCTGCTCCTGGCGAGCAATCGTCTGTACCAACAGAGGTGGTTACCCAACACATCAAAAATTCATAAAGCGAGAAGGCTATGCTGCGAATTGTCAGATACGGATATGAAACCCCTGGCGTTGATGTGGCTTATGTCGAAGTCGAAAACCGACCCGACCAGTTTCCATTTCCGCGACTTATACATATTGAGCACCACCCAGATGCCCAAACAGCACTGGAAGCCGTGGGGCCACAGGTGGCTGGTATTGAAACCATCAGTGTCTGCTCGTGTTCGACTGAGTTGCTCACTGGTGTTGAAGCTGCTCATTACCGGCCAGGTCAAACCCCAGGTGTTTCCGAATGCATTGCTGAATATCGGCTAGGTCAGACACTCTTACTCAATAAAATTTCGTCGCATACGTTGACCCAGATGGTCGGTCATTCAGCACTGGCCGATACGGCTTGTTTGATTACAGCTTTTCGTACCGTCTATTTTGCTGAACTCCAGCAATTGACCCAGGTTGCCCACATCCATATTGCTGAACGCCAGATTGATCTTTTTGTCTATGATCGAGGGGAACTCGTTTTTCATGGAACAGAATTGCCCGAAGATGATCACGACAGTTTTATGTACAGCGCCCATCTGTTACTGACTGATCCCAACGCCCGGTGGCGCAGTCACCTGGACCTGATCGTGTTTTCAGGCGCCAGTCAGTGGCTCCAGGCCAACCGGCTTGAGTGGCTTGACACACAGGTCCAACAAAGTGCGCAGGCTCAGGTTTTTGCCGCAGATCGGCTGTTTGCGGTTGAATTGACTGATGTTGATGCTCAACGTGAAGTCAGTCGGGCGGAAAGCCGGTTTACCCGGACTGGATTGCCTGTATTGCTGGCGGGGGCTGCCGTCAGTTTTTCAATCCAGCATGGTGCGGATTTCAGACGCTTGGTGCCCTCAGAGTATGTCCCTCCAAAAAGTAAAGGGCTGGTGGCCGTTCCCCAAACACCTGGACAGTTTGCGAAGTTTGCCGCACTGAACCTGTCAGGTCTCGCGCTTGGGGCCATCCTTGGGGCAGGCATTGTCGGCTATCAGTATTTCCAAAACTCAGCCTGGGAAAAACGACTGACCAATGAAAAGACAGTCGAATTAAAACGGGAATCCGACAATCGCCAGGTTGAGGCCGAAGCCAAACAGCTTCGTGATTTGATCCAGGCCCTGAACAATCGCATCGAAGTTGTGAATCGAATGCGCAATTCACAACAGGCCAACTTTGAAATTACCAATGATATCTGGCAACAAATCCCGCCTGGCGTGGTCCTGTCCAGGCTCTTGATTGTTGGCCGTGATATTACGATTGAAGGCTATGTAACCTATTCGTCCGTGGTGGAAGGTCAAAACCCGGCCAATACGTCTGGGACCGCTGATTCAGGTCAAACCGCAGGCGGTGACCCGCAAAGTTCACCGCCGAAAGCTCCCTCGGTGGTCTATTTCGAGGATCAGGTTGACCAGTTGTCAAAGAACCTGAGCGACAGTGGGAGTTATAGCAATGTTCAGTCGAAATTGAACCAGACCGATGACACAAAAGCCCTGTTTACCGTGATCGGGACGTATACCGGAGAAATTTCATCTGATCCGCTCACGCTTCAACCTTTGCCAGAGGTTGTCAAACAGGCCGCTCCCGAACCATCAAAACTGCCTGTGACCAAATAACCTGTCTTACTTTGCCTGAACCGAGTTGAGTTCACTCTATCCGACACTGTTGACCTATGAAAAACGGAGTCAAAATAGTAATCCAGATTGTGATCCTGCTGGTGGCCGTGGCTACTGTGTATGGAGTAACCCATAAATTTGTCTTGGCACCCCAGCGCGAACAGCTTGAAAAACAACAGCGTGACGTGACTGACCTTCGGCGCAAAAACGATGCCACCGATCGGTTTCGTCTGGAGCGTGACGCGCTCCAACGAGAATCAGAGGCAGCCCAGGCTCGATACCAGAAGGTCGAAAGCTGGCTCCTGAAAGCCTCAAATACGGCTTCGGTCTTGACTGGGGTCAAAGATGCCGCTCGGAAAAATGGGTTACAAGTCAGAGTTTTTGATAATACACATCCACCCTACGTTCAGGGAATCAATGAGTCACCACTCAAGATTCATCTGGGTGGCCGATTTCAAGGCCAGTTAGAATTTTTGCGTGCGCTGGCCTTTTACCCCCAGATTATTCTGATTCGCACCCAAAAGCTTGAGTCCTTGCCAGCCCAGTCAACGATTGTGATGGAATTGTCGGCTGCCACGCCGATTGATTTGCCGACCAAAGAAGCGGTGGCCGAAGCTAATGCTGTGGTTGCAAAGTAGACACTGTCATTGGCCAGCTCATTGAATCAATGATATTTCCCTTAACTTGTAATCCCTGAATGGTATACGTATGTCTTCGCTGACCAGCAAAGCACTTGCTCTGATTCGACCAACCTTGCGTGGGAATTCACAACTGGCGGTGGCGCTTCCGATTGCGGAAGCCCTGGCGCAGCGGGTCCTGTTGCTCTCAATCTCTGCCCGCGAATTAGAAGCGGCGGTATGCAATGAAGAAGGCCGCCGATACCTCCAGGAACGTCTGACCCAGCCCGACTTTCAGCGCGAGTTGTGTCGTGTGGCCAAACTCACCCTGATTGAAATTGCCCGAATCACTGTCCGGACTCAGGTGCACCCCGAAGAAGTGATCGTCAAAGCAATTGAACGAACCTATCCAGCCAATTTGGAAATCCGGATCAACACCACCCTGGCCAGCGTGTTGCCACGGGCCGAATCTGAGCGGATGGGCGTGCTGCTCGAACGGGTATCGGGCACCATTGTGTATGCTTTGTGTACCGATGGGAACGGTGAAAAATTTCTTAGAGAGCGATTTCAGCAAAAACTGTTTCGCGAGGCCGTGGCCGTGGCTGCCGGGATCCCGCGCAACGCAGCCGGGAGCCTGACATTGTTTAAGCCCCGTCGGGTGACCCCGATGGTACTGAAAAATGAACTCAACAAGGTTTTTCCTGACCATCAGATCAAAGAACAATCCGATTTGAAAATCCGGACCCAGGTACAGCGTGTCCGGGCCGAACGCGAACAGTTTACCGGACTTGGCCAGGACCGACGCAAACCGCTGTTACCCACCGAGACCCGCAATATGATCAACACGGTGGTGGGCCGGGCCTATTTGCGCAAAGCCTCGGATATTCGGATGTTTTATGACCTGTCACGCCGCCAGCTCTGCCACGAAGTGTGTATTGATGGTGACTGGCACAATGAAAAACCATATCCGATTGATGTTGATACCTATCACTCGATTATGAACCTCCTGCGGCAGGATGCCAAAATTGCCAGCCTGGAGCGTGATGTTCCGCACGATGGGCACATTCGATTTGATTTTGTACTGGAAGGTCGCCGGCTTGCCTTTGATGGCCGGGTCAATATCTTGCCCAAGGAAGATACCCTCAATCGCCGGGCTGAACTTTCAGGGGTGACCTTCCGACTGTTTCGGGATGATGAGGAAATTCGACCGATTGAAGAAATTGGCTTTTTGCCCTTCCAGATTGAAATGATCTACGAAAAAATTGCAGCGGCGACCGACGGGCTATTGCTCGTCGGTGGTCCGACCAATAGCGGGAAAAACGGCACCTTGAAAGCCATTACCGCCCTGCTCCAGCAAAACTACAAAGGCAAACGCTTTGCCAGTATCGAAGACCCGGTGGAAGTCGGGGTTCCCTCGATGTATCAGGTGAGCGTTTCGGCCAAAAAGCAGGCCACAGATTATCTGCCCGCACTGTTACGGAGCAATTTTCAGGGCATTCAAATGACAGAAATTCGCGACCCGGAAACCGCCCGCTTTGCGTTTATGGCTGCAGATACCGGGATTTACACCCAGGCGACAATTCACATTCGCAATCCCTTTCAAGTCATTCCACGCCTTTCAAAATACGGCATCAGTCCCAATGAAATCAGCGAAACGCTCATCGCCGTTATTTATCAACGGTTGCTCCCACGCTTGTGTCGTGAGTGTGCGATCCCGGAAGACTGGGAATTGCTCTGGAAAAAGTACCCGCGCTTAAAAGCCATTTTGGAATACTGGCAGGTGCCGCTGCATTCATTTCGCCCCAAACGGGCCAATAAACAGGGCTGTCCGCACTGTATCGGCGGATATCGGGGCCGAATCGGAATTTTTGAAATCTGGAACCCGGAACTCCAGCGGCATCAACTCTCAACCAATCCTGACATCAACGAGATCCGTGAGACGGCTCTGGCCCTGGGCCACTGGTCAATGCTGCGGGCAGGTCTGTGCCATGCCTTTGCCCAGATTGTGGATATTGAATCGGTGATGAAGGCCACCAATGGGGTTGACCCGGTGTATGAGGGGGTTGAAGGATATCGTTATAAAGACGTCGAAGCCCGCATTCGCGACATGGAAGCCGAAGCCGCCGGCGTCAACAACCGCAAACCTTCGTCTGAACCACCCCCAGCCAGCCCCTCTGAACCGGCCCAACCCTCAGCACCAGTTGTTGATAGCCACATTATTGACGCCGAATTTTCTGATGTGGAAGAAAGCTGACGAAGTGACCAATGACAAGGTGACAGCGTGACCAGATGACAAAATGACAGATGTCACCTTGTTATTTGTCACCTTGTCATCCTGTCAGCGTGTCATTTTGTCAAAAACTCATCGCGTCAGATCACGCGGCGCCGTATTTCTTAAACCAGGCGAGCAGGCGTTTCCAGCCATCCTGGGCGGCTTCTTTGTTGTAGCTTGGGCGGTAATCGGCGTGGAAGCCATGATCTACCCCAGGAAAAACCACAATCTCAGATGGTGACTTCAACTGTTTGCGCATTTGTTCGACAGATTCCAGCGAGATGCCTTTGTCTTTCTCAGCATAGAGCCCCAGTACCGGCACCTTGAGCGACGCGGCAATATCAACCGGATGTTTGGGATTGAGGTCTGATGGTTGTCCGACCAGCCGGCCATACCAGGCCACACCGGCTTTAACCTGTGGATTATGGGCACTATAGAGCCAGACCACACGGCCACCCCAGCAAAATCCAGTAATTCCAAGGTGTTTGGTCTCGCCTTTTTTGGTCGCTTTGGCCCAGGCGACAGTGGCATCCAGATCAGCCATGACTTGTGAATCTGGTACTTTGCGGACAACTTCGATAATCTGGTCAAAGTTTGAAAGTTTTGAGACATCACCCTGACGGGCATACAGTTCGGGGGCTACGGCCAGATAGCCAGCTTTGGCAAAGCGGCGGCAGACGTCGCGGATATGCTCGTGAACGCCAAAAATCTCCTGAACCACCAGCACGACTGGAAAGGCCTTTCCTTTTTCAGGCATGGCACGGTAGGCCGGCATTTCGCCATCTTTGACCGGGATTTTGACTTCACCGGCAATGAGACCTGTGGTGTCAGTGGTAATGGTCTGGGCTGAAACCGGTTGGACGGCCAGGGCAAAGCCGGCAGCCAGTGACGTCACGACAAATTCACGCCGGGTGAACTCGGTTTTGGGAAGCAAACTGATGAGATCTTCGTGCATAGGGCCTGGGAGTACTCCTTATAGACAGATGAAATGGTTTGGAAAATGCCGGGTCAGGTTGTTTCTTGAGACCTGGATTTGTATCTTAGCAAGGCTGGTTTGCAAAGCCTTCAAAGTTGCTCGACTACGAATCTGTGACAAATTACAGTTTTCCATATTCTTCTTCTGAAAGTATCTGATTGAAAGCATTTATGAGTATTCATCATCGTTTGAAAAACAAAGTTGTGATGATCACCGGTGCCAGTTCCGGAATTGGCTATAGCACGGCTCTGGCATTTGCTGCTGAAGGTGCCCATCTGGCGCTCGGCGCCCGCCGGTGTGACAAAATGAAAGAACTGGCGCGTCTGGCCCACGAACGCTATGACGTCCGGGTCTTTACCCACCCGCTTGATGTGTGTTCCACCCAAAGCGTCACTGCTTTTGTCGAAGCGGCGGTGGTCGAGTTTGGCAACATTGATATTTTGGTCAATAACGCCGGGCTGGCGCTCGGAATTGCCAAAGTGAGCGAAGGGTCAGACGAAGACTGGATGACCATGCTTGATACCAATGTGATGGGGGTTTTGCGGGTGACCAGAGCCATGTTACCCCATCTGACCAAACAGGCAGCCGGTCACATTATCAATCTTGGTTCACTGGCGGGACATATTTCCTACCCTGGCGGCAGCGTGTATGCCGGAACCAAGCACGCCCTGCGCGCCATTTCTGAAGCCTTACGACAGGAATTGCTCGGCCAGCCAATTCGCGTGACTTCGATTGATCCAGGGCTGGTTGAAACTGAGTTCAGTCAAATTCGATTTAAAGGGGATGCCGACCGGGCAAAGAAAGTCTACTCAGGAATTTCGCCGCTGACGGCTGAAGATATTGCCGAATGTGTTATCTTTGCAGCTTCTCGACCAACCCACGTCAATATTGACACCATGATTGTGACTTCGATTGATCAGGCTGGAATGAACGTCCATCGGAAAAGCTAGGGGGTTTGGAGTGCGGTGGCTTGACACCGCTTTTCAGGTAAAAACGGTGTTAAGCCGCCGCACTCCAACCATTTGCTCTTTGCATCGAACCCTGTTTTCTGGTACAGTAACGCGACTTCAAGTAAAAATTCACATCTTCTTATTTAAAACACTGATCCCATTGACGATACACTTCCAATCCCTACCCCACACTGAATGCTTGGAGGATTCGACAAGGTTTAATTTTTTTCTTTGTTGACACAACTTTGTAAAGCCGTCGCACGACAATTCCTGAAGAAACGAAGAAAAGGTTAATTACCCTCCTTCCTGCGCATATCATCCAGGTTTAAGCATTTTCTGCCTGCGAGGTCTATTTTTTTCATGATCACCACAATTCAGCCTTCTCAACCCGCTTCTCTGAGCCGACGGGGCCGGTCCAGAAATTGGCACCAGGTGCTGTGTGTCTTTTTTCTGGTCGTGGCTTGTTTGGGAACGACGTTTTGGTTTTTACAATCTCCACAAGCCAGTGCGGCAAAAAGCCGGCGGACCCAGGAAGTTGCGCCCGATGGTGGCCTTCAAGCCTGGTCCACTCCAGAAGGCCAGTCGCTTCCAAAAGTATATGAACCCGGTCAATTGATTGTCCGGCTCAAGCCCGCGTCCCAGGTAGCCCCGAAAGTACGGGCCCTGGAGTTTGAAAGTCGGTTGACCGCCCTGCAGATTCCAGTGCAGGTCGTTCGCCCTGCATTTGAAGATCTGGCCGAGCGCTTAGCCACCGGGCAAACGCTCAATGACATTCTGCAAACTGATCTTGCTCGATTTCCAAAACAGAAAGCGCGAGTGGCGGCCATTGACCCGGCGCTCCAGGTCAGTAACCTGAAAGCCCTGGCTGAAACCGTAGTGGTTGAAGTTGATAAGGAAACCGACATCGAAGCCGCCTGTGCCAAACTTGAGCAAAGTGGTTTGTGTGTATATGCCGAACCCAACTGGCGCGCCTATACCTTTGCTCAGCCACCAAATGATCCTTATTACAGCTCCCGAGGCACCTGGAAGCAGAGTTACGATGATTTGTGGGGATTGAAAAACATATCTGCCCTGGATGCCTGGGATAAATCGACTGGGAAAGATATTGTGATCGCCATTGTTGATACTGGGATTGATTATCTGCACCCTGATCTGGCCGCCAATATCTGGAAAAATACTAAGGAAATTCCAAATAACGGAGTTGATGATGATCGCAATGGATTTATTGACGATTATTTGGGATGGGATTTTTCTGGTGGAGATATTGATCGGCTTGACGATGCTGATAACGACCCCCGTGACAGTTTTGGGCATGGAACTCACGTGGCAGGGATTGCCGCCGGGGTTGGAAACAATGGGATTGGCGTGGTCGGCGTGGCCTATGAAGCCAAATTAATGGCGGTCAAAACCTTTCCAGACCGTCTGCCTTATGGCAGTTTGTTGGAAATTGCCAGGGGCGTCGAATACGCCGCGCAAAATGGAGCTGATGTCATCAATTGTTCGCTTGGTGGACCACGCATCCGGGTGATGGAAGATGCCTGTGCTCTGGCCGAAACGAAAGGTGTGGTAGTGGTTGTGTCGGCAGGGAATAATCGAACTTCAACCGAAAGCGTGACTCCTGCCGAAATTGGAACGGTGGTGACGGTGGCGGCTCTGGGGCCGAGTCAGAATATCGCCAGTTTTTCAAATTTTGGCCCCAAACTGGATGTTGCTGCTCCTGGTTCCGATGTTCTTTCGTGTCTGGCTGAGAATGCTGCCATTGTGGAATCAGCCGAAGGGCGCGAGCGGATTGTGACGGCATCTGATGGTACCAAATACCTTCGATTAAGTGGGACAAGCATGGCGGCCCCGCATGTATCTGGAATTGCGGCTCTGGTGCGTTCCCGATTTCCATTTTTTACCAATCAGCAGGTTCGCCAGGTTTTGAAAAGTTCAACGGACCTCAGCAGTCAGCCCATCCCTCAAAAATTTTCACTCCAGCTTGGGTATGGGCGAATTAGCGCCTCTTCAGCGATTCGCCAGCTTGAACGCGGCAACCCGGTGGCGGTTCAGTTGACATCGCCGACGCCGTATAAAATTTATTTTAACTCAGACCAGATACCTGTTTCTGGAACCGCGACGGGGATCGAATTTGAGTCCTATATGCTCCAGGTTGGTGTCGGCGAATCGCCCACCACCTGGACACAACTGGCGACATCGCTCCAACCGGCTGTCAATAAAGAGCTTACCACCTGGAAGGTCCCCAGTGATGCCGAGGGTGGTACCTACACATTTCGATTGATTGGTTTTAACCGATCAGGTGGGGTTTTTATTGATCAGGCATCAATTCTCTTGATCCGAGACAAAGAATTGGTCGAAGGCTGGCCGTCGCCACTCGGCGGGTACACGCTTTCAAACCCGGCTGTCGCTGATCTCAATGGCGATGGAAAAATGGAAGTTGTCGTTGAAGGTTTGACGGTGTTTGGTGATGGGCGGATTTATGTCATGGATGCCAATGGTCAGCCTTTTTCCGATGCCTGGCCAAAAGCGGTCAACCAGCTCGTTCAGGGAACTCCGACGATTGCTGACCTGGATGGTGATGGTCGCCCAGAAATTATTGTGGCCGGCTATTATCCCGGACCCGTGATTTACGCTTACCACGTTTCAGGTGAACCGGCGGCTGGTTTTCCAGTTCAACTCAATAACTTTAACACCATCAGTTCCTTCCCGCTCCCTACACCAACGGCAGCCGATATAGACGGTGACAATCGTCCTGAACTCCTGGCGATTGGGGGTGGTTTTACCGAAGCCGACCCTCCGGAACTGGTTGTGATCAATGGAAGTGGGCAGGTTCGATTTTCAGTCCCTATTTACCCGGTGGCCGTCCAACAAGGGGAAAACGTGATTGGCCTGGGGGCCTGTTCGCCGATGGTGGGTGATATCACGGGTGATTCGTCGCCGGAAATCATTGTTGGATATACCCGGGCTCAAAATAATACCGCTTCGGTGTTTACCACCTATATCGCCTATTCAAACCAGGGAAAACTGATTCGTGGGTGGCCAATCACGCTCGGACCAAATGATTTTGAATCCAGTTTTGTGAGTGTTGGGGCTCTGGCTGATCTGACGGGGGATGGGAAGCTCGATTTTGTCGCCTGTCGTGATCCCAAAGGTGAATTTCCCAATCCCCAGACCTATGCCTTTCGGGGTGATGGACGACCCATCGCTGGCTGGCCAAAGATGGTTGAAAACACCACCCATATTGTGGCGCCTCCGGCAGTGGCTGATTTAAATGCCGATGGAAAACCTGAGATTGTTGTCCGAACCGCCAATCAACTGGTGGTCTATCAGGCAGATGGACGCTATTTACCAGGATTTCCAGTGGTGGCGGCCTCGACCTTTGCCTATTCACAACCAGTGATTGGGGATATTGACGGAGACACCAAACCGGAGATTCTGTTTTCTGGCTCAAGTTTGACGCCATTTACTGACCGAAATTACTACCTGTTTGCGGTTCATAGCGATGGGAAACCCTATACGGGCTGGCCAAAAGCAATTATTGGGCCGCGGTTGGTTCCTTATATCTGGTCAGGGTTTGCGTTGGGGGATCTGGATGGAGATGGCAAAATAGATGGAGTCATCCCGGCGGTTGAGCGCGTGTATGCGTTTCATTTCCCTGGCGCCTATCGCCCAGAAAATGTTCCCTGGGGAACCTTCCAGCAAAATTCGCAGCGCACTGGCGCCTTGAAAAAATAAACCCGCCCAATAAAGCGGTATGTACCGGAATGGAAGTCATTGCTATGAAGCGATTAATACTCTTTTTTGGATTACTGTGCCTGCTGCTTGTGATGGCAACAGGTGTTTGGGCGGAAAGTCCTCAACCTGAAGCGGTGATCACCGTCAACATTCATGTTCGATTGCGTGATGAAGCTGGCCTGAGGGCCCTGGTCGAACAACAACAAACCCCAGGTTCTGCTGTTTACCGACGCTGGCTCACCCACGATGAGTTTCGCCGGCGTTTTGCCCCGACCACTGAGAGCTGTGATCGGGTTGAAGCCTGGGCGAAAGCCGCTGGGCTCAAGATTGCCTCTCGGATCAATGATCGGTCGTTGCTGGTGTGTCAGGCGCCGGCATCGGTCATCCGGAAAGTGTTTGCCCCGACCCTGGCTGGTTTTCAAGCGGCACGGGCTGCTGGCCAACGCGTCGCTGTGACGCAGTTGCCCGCTGGGTTGGCCAGTGATGTCAGTGTGGTTGAGGGATTGGATGGGGTTGATCTGTACCACTCACCGCAGGCTGAGCAACAGGCGATCAAAGCCAATACCAATGGTCAAAATTGCGATTTGAGACAACTCCTGTATCCACAGGATTTGTGGTCCCTCTACAATTTAAACCCGCTCTATAGTGTTGGTATCAAAGGCAATGGTCAGAAAGTGGCCCTGGTCATGGCTGGTGCCGTGGCGCCTGCTGACCTGACCATGTTTCAACAGAGCTATAACCTGCCGGTCCGAGCGGTTGAACCTCACTCCGTTGGACTTGGGACACCCGGAGCGGCCTTTAACGGCGCCATGGCCGAAGTTGAATATTTGTCGGCACTGGCACCCGAAGCACTGATTCAGGCAGTACAGGTCGCCGCCAGTGGAAGTGGCGATGTGACCGCGACCAATATCACGGCGGCGATTGGGTATGTGGTTGATCGGCTCCGGGATACCAAAGTGGTGGCTACCAGCTTAGGAATTTGTGAACAGGCATTATCGCCAGCCACGATCCAGGCTCAGGAAGCACTGCTGTTGCAAGCGGCGGCTCAGGGGCAAACCTGGGTGGTGGCCAGCGGAGACAACGGCTCCGATGGGTGTCGCAACAACGGTAGTTCCGTGTTCTATCCAGCCACGAGCCCAAATGTCACGGCGGTTGGGGGAACGGAACTGCTGCCGATTCGAGACAGCGAGGGAAAAGTCATCCGCTATGACGCGGAAATTGCCTGGAATAATGATGCTGGCGCCAGCGGCGGCGGTACCAGCCTGGTATTTGAGAAACCAGCCTATCAATCGCGCATGACGATTTTGCCGGGCCGGAAACGGGCGATTCCGGATGTATCGTTTCACGGCGGCGGAAATCTGGTGGTCATCCTGAATGGAGTCCGAACCTGCTATGCCGGAACCGGGGTTCCCGCCGCCGCCTGGGCCGCCATTTTTACCCTGGTCAATCAGCAAATCGGTGGGAGCGGACTCGGGGCGGTTAACCTACCGCTGTACAACCTTGGCATTCAGCAGGCGGCAGGAACCGGGCCAGAAGTCTATCGTGATGTGTTAATTGGGAATAACTTTGTCGGAAACAGCATCGGAGATGTAACTGGTCCAGGGTTTGATCCTGTAACTGGGTGGGGCACCTTTGATGGGGAACGATTTGTTCGCAACTTTACTTCAGGATTGCCACGTCCGGCACTTGAACTCTCATCAAGTCTGGTGAATTTCGGCACCTTACGCATTGGTCGCAAGAGTGATCCACTCGAACTGACGTTACAAAGCGTTGGGGCTGCACCACTTCAAGTGCGTGAAATCAAGCTTGATGATGAAGCCAAAGCCTCGGGATTTGCGCTTGAACCATGTCCGGAAAGCGCTCCATGTACCGCGCCCTTTACCCTGGAAAGCCCTCAATCCATTACGCTGCGGCTGACCTGGATACCAAAGGGGGTGGGACAGGTCAAAGGGAAGCTCTTGATTTCAAATAATTCGGTCAACATTCCTGAATCAGCGATTGCCTTGACCGGGATTGGTTCGGATGATTCCCGTGCGCCACGGGTGATCCTGCTTGGATTTACGGGTGCTCAAACCCTGGAACCTGATTCACTGGTGACCATTAAATGGGAAGCCAGTGATGATCGCGGGGTGGTCAAGACCAACTTGCTGCTGTCAGCCAATGGTGGAGAAACTTTCCCCACTGTGATTGCCGCCGGTATCCCGCCCACCACTTCAGAATTTGAATGGAAAGTTCCAACCACCATCTTTACCAGTCAGGGCGTGATCAAGGTTCAATCCTTTGATGCAGCTCAGAATGTGGGTGAAGACCAGTCACCGGGATTACTCACCATCCCAGATCGTCAGCCACCAACCGGCCTGTATTTAACGGCCTTTCCACAATTTTTGGAACTTGGTGACAAACTCCAGATTGGCTGGCAGGCTCAAGACAACGCTGGCATTCAGTCACAACGGCTGGCATTGCTGGTCAATGGGACCCCTGTGCCAGTTGCGCCGAATTTGGATGGGACAATTCGAGAGTTTCTGTTTGACACCACGGGATTTGAACCCAATTTGCGAGTGCAACTGGTACTGACACTGGTTGATCTCAATGGTATCGAATCAGTGATTCCAGGCTCGACTTTTGACATCAAGCCAAAGGTCACCAATATTGTCCTTGAAAAGAAAAGTGCGACGCTGACCGGAGCGGGCTTTAAAGCCGGTTCCACGGTGGTGCTGGTCAATGGAATTGCTATCAGCAGCAGCGTGGTCACAATCGAGTCATCAACCAAAATCACAATCAAAGGAAAACCCAAGAAACAGCGCATTACGCCAGGGAGCTTGATCGGAGTCCTGGTCAATAACACACCTTCTAAGGAAATCATTGTGCGCTGAATAAGTTTGGCACTCGTGGGATTTTAACCGCGACTGTGCCTTGATGTTGATGTCCGTGACTGTTGTTGGAATAGATGGTTGATGTATCAACATCAATCAGTCCGGCAACCGTCACGGACAATTTGTTTTTAGGGAGTTGGGTTCCGGGTTCCGAATTCCCAGTTCCGAGTTTTCGAAACCAAGGACCAGGGACCAAGGACCAGGGACCAGGGACCAAGCACCAAGCACCAAGCACCAAGCACCAAGCACCAAGCACCAGACACCAAACACCAAGCACCAAGCACCAACCCCTGTATCCATATGACCTCAGATGCGCTTATCATTCTCCTAAGCCGGGCGCCCGGAGAAACCGAGATTAAAACCCGACTGGCCCGCTGTTGTTCCGAGAGCCAACGTCGCCAGCTTCTGCATGCCTTTGTGGTAGACACACTCGGCACCTTGCGAACGGTTAAGGAGCAAACTTCAGCCGATTTCTGGTTATGTCTTTCGTCTCCCTGGCCAAAAAATGGAGTTTTTTCTGGTGAACTTCCCACGTTTGCTCTTCCAGACTGGTTAGATGAAGCGGAAATTCTGCCTCAGGTTGACGGCGATCTTGGTCACCGGCAGGCGCAGGCGATCCATCAGGCACTCGAACAAGGGTACCGACGTGTCATTATCATTGGGAGCGACAGCCCAACCCTTCCGGCTGCCTATGTAACCGATGCCCTCTCAAAGCTCACTCAGACAGATATGGTGGTTGGGCCTTCTGAAGATGGCGGGTATTATTTGATTGGGTTTCAAAACAACCAGACCACCTGCCTGCGAGAGCAAATCCATCCATTTTTGAGCAACTTGCCGTGGAGTACCGACCAGATTGTATTTTCAGTCGCCAAACGCGCCCAATCGTTTGGGTTCAATCTTCGGTTTTTGCCAGAGCACTATGATGTTGACACCTGTTCTGATTTGAAAGTGATGTGGAAGGAGCTGTCTGCCAATCCAGGTGCCGCATTTGAGACCTGGCAGGTCGTTCAGGCCCTCTTTGAGCAGCAAGTTCAACGCCGGCGTGGCATTCGCTCAAAACATTGTTGAACTTTCCTGGGGATTGAAGATAGGGTAGCGCCATTCGGCGAAACAAATTTGAATCATTTTTCAGGAACAAACCAATGAGTGAGCGCTCTCGCGGCATTCTTTTTGTTTTGATTGCTGCCACAATCTGGAGTATCGGCGGGCTGGGGATCAAAGTCATTCAGACCGATGCCATGGCTATTTCCGGGTACCGAAGCTTTTTTGCGATCCCCGTATTATTGATCTGGTTATTTGGAAAAGCTTCGAACAAATTGCCGGCATTAGGGTTGAGTCTTCAACGACCCTGGGTTTGGGCCGCCGCACTCAGCTATGCCTTGACGCTGACCTGTTTTGTGGTTGCCACCAAATTGACAACCGCAGCTAACACCATTTTGCTGCAATCAATGGCGCCAATTTATGTGGCATTGTTGTCGTGGCCGCTGTTGAAAGAACGCATCCGAGGGCTTGACTGGCTGGCGATTGCTGGATGTTTGCTTGGGATGCTGTTCTTTTTTCGGGACCAGCTTTCACCAGCCGGGTTTACGGGCAATATTGTGGCGATTATTGCCGGTGTTGGGTTTGCAGGCATCACCTTGTTTTTGCGATTGGACCAATTAAAGATGAGCCAGCAGCACGGGTCAGGGCATTCAGCCCATGTATCGGCAGTGGTTTCGGTCGCTCTTGGAAATATTTTAGCGGCTTTGATTGGATTGCCGTGGATGATTTCCAGTCCGCCTCCAACTGTTGCCGGTTGGCTGGTTGTGGTGGGGCTGGGCATGGTTCAAATTGCGCTGGCCTATTTGTTTTTTACGGCGGGCGTGGCGCGCCTGACGGCGATTGAAAGTACATTGCTCGCTCTGGTTGAACCCATTTTAAATCCGATCTGGGTGGCACTTGGAACCGGCGAAACCCCATCACGATCCGCACTGATTGGGGGGACAATGATTGTTGTATCAGTCACGGTCCGCGGAATCATTCAGAGCCTGTCTCCAAAACTCAAAGCTGCCCAGTCTTGACCGCAATTTGTAGAAATCCAAACCAGTCAGATGAAAAAAAAGAGCCTCCGGAAACCGTTCCGGAGGCCAGGTATTCGATTTGAGTGTAATAAGCGGAGACTCAAAGCGAGATGAAACGTCACAACAACATGAGATTCATCGATGAGGAAAAGGGTCAGTTCGGAAAGAATGCGTGAGAGGTTAGCATTTGGTTGTTTTCACCTTCATCAAAGGGGCCAGCGCTTTGATTGATTTGGTTGAAAGCGTTTTAGAAAATTCAGGGCTTGCTGTTTGAATCAATATCTCGGCGGCTTTGAGCGCTTTGATGGCTTTGACTCGCTCAGTCCCAGCCAGTTCGGTGGCACATTTGGCCAGGGCATAGTGGGTTACACATTTGGCCAGGGCAACTTCAGAGGTATTTTCTGAAACGGCCACTTGAATGATGTTTTTGAGCAATTCGGTCTCAGTCCTGGTGTGGACGAGTGCGATTTGATCAGCACCCGGCTCAAGCGGGACTTCGGGTTGTTTGGCTGGCTTGCAGGCAGGTTTTTCGGTTGATTTGGCTTTTCGCTGAGGGCTGGCTGCCACCGCTGAACTCTCAATCTTTGTCGGACTGTCTGGTGTGAGTGCCTCAATGTTTGAAGCTGAGACCGGAATTTCAACTGCCGCCACCTGCAATTGCGCTGATGAACCAAACGGCTGTGTCAAATCCAATCCACTACAGAATTCCAGGCAGAAGGAAAGCGCCATGGCACAGGCCAAAAACTGAATGAGCTTTCTTCCGGACGTTTCTGGTTGATTCATACGTTCCTCCTGAACTGAGGTTGGCTGGATGGGCGACAGTATGCCCAACTGGCGAGTAAAGGTCATCAAATTGCTGTAAAATGAAGTTAAGGATGTAAGAGAACTGTAAAAACCGGAGAAATTGAGCGGACGGCTTGCGAAAAAGGCCGTATGATGTGCTCAACCCGGACCTGGGTTTCCCAGCTATCACTCCCATACACGATTTCAGTTCCAAAAAAATTCGCATCCTATGAGAACCGTGAAAGATTTTCTCAACAAACATATCCTTGTCGCTGGTTTAATGGCGGTTGCTCTCCCGCTTCTGATTTTGGTGGCCTTGCAGTATCAATCGTTAGCCAAGCTCCAAAAAGCCATGCCTGCCGCCCAGAAAATGTGGCTCAAGAACTGCCTGTGGGCGATTGTCTCAGATGTCAAAGAATATTACTTTGTTCATGCCAAACAATCCCTGGCTGTTCCGGCCTACATGATCGAAGATCGCCGTGCCCCTGAGATTGAAACTCACTTTAAAGCCAATACTTTTCCGGGCGCCAAACAATTTTTTGCCTGTACGTTCGATCAAAACGGAAACACTTCGTTGCTGGCCTATGATTCAATCCAGAACAAAACCATCCAGTCAGATGAATTATCGAAAATGCCGGCGGTGAGTACCGCCTGTTCCCCCTGGAAGTTTGTTTCGATGGAAGGCACTCAATTTGAATCAGCGTCGTTGACTGTGTATGAAAAAGACCCTGAAAATCGAATTATCCTCAACCCAATATTAAATGATGATTCAAAGGTCGTCGGGGTGGTTGGGGTGGTTCTGGATATGCACTTTCTGAAGGAAGAGTACCTTCCCAAAGCCATCCAGAAGTTCCTTCCAAAGTTTTTTCCGGACGACACACAGAAAAATGTAGTGGTGAATCTGCGCCAATCCTGCGGTGAAATTCTGTTGTCAACTGATGTGACCAAAGCCCGCGAGCAGGAAGATTATATTTCATTACCGATGCCCTTTGTGTTTACTGACCTTAGTTTGGGAATTCGTGATTGTTATTTGTCGCCTGAACAGTGGGCCCACTCCTATTTCTGGACAAGCCTGACCTTGTCGGGGCTGATGACGCTGGTTTTGATGGGTGGTATCTGGTTTACGTTACGTGCTGCCGAGCGGGAGATGAAACTGTGCGAAATGAAAACCGATTTTGTTTCAAACGTTTCACACGAGCTGCGCACGCCGCTTTCCTCAATCCGGGTATTTGCTGAATTTATGAAACTGGGACGGGTCAAGGATTTCGAGAAAATCTGTGAATATGGCGGATATATCGAAAATGAAAGCCAGCGATTGACTCAGCTTATCAATAACATCCTTGATTTCTCAAAGATTGAGTCTGGCCGAAAAATGTATCGGTACGAAAAGGCCAATCTGGCTGACACCATTAATGACACGTTGAAGATTGTTGACTTGCGGCTCAAGCAAAGCGGCTTTGATGTCAAAGTTGCTATGCCTGAGGACCCATTACCTCCCACGGTCATTGACCGGGATGCAATTGCCCAGGCGTTGTTAAACCTGCTGGATAATGCCGTTAAATATTCTGGCGAGGCCAGGGAGATTGTGGTTCGGCTGGAAACCGAAGAAGGGCATCTGGCGGTTTCCGTCACCGATCAGGGGATTGGAATCCCGCTTGATGATCAGGAAAAAATCTTTGAAAAATTTTATCGTGTCTGCACCGGGTGTGTGCACGATGTCAAAGGGAGCGGACTCGGACTGTCAATTGTCAAACATATCGTTGACGCTCATCACGGGCGCATTACTGTCCACAGCAAACCCAGCCAGGGAACAACGTTTACGATCCATCTTCCGGTTGCCGAAAGCTAGGTGAATGACATTGTGAAAGAGCAACCAGAGCGAATGATGAAAGAGTGAGCCTTGCGGTCCAATCCATTGATATCAACACTGAAACTCTGCGCTGCTGATCTTTCTCCGTCGTTCTTTCACCCTTTCGCTCGTGAGGTTTCAGGCGGAGAATTTGAAAACTTTTTTGACTTGAACCAGGTACTAGGCATGTTCACAATTCTCAACCACACTGCAACAAAAAATCATTCCACTGCCCCCACGTGTTTATTATGCGAAGAGTCTTGATCGTAGAAGATGATCCCTCCATCACCGTCGCCTTACGGGATGGGTTTGAATATGAAGGGTATTCCGTCCTGATTGCCCGGGATGGCGTCGAAGGCTTACGGATGGCAACCGAAAAGGAAATAGATCTGGTCATCCTCGATGTGATGTTACCCAAGATGAGCGGTTTTGACGTTTGCAAACAGCTTCGTGCCGCCAGCAACTCTACCCCCATCATTATGTTAACGGCCAGAGGGCAGGAAATTGACAAAGTGCTGGGCTTGAAAATGGGAGCTGATGACTACATTACCAAACCCTTTAGTTTTATGGAGTTGATGGCCCGAGTCGAAGCCGTTCTGCGTCGTGTTTCACGTCAAAACACCCAGGCTGACTTTTATGAATTCGGTGACATTACGCTGGATTTGAAGAAGTACGAGGCTCGCAAAAAAGGCGAAGTGCTTGACCTGTCTCCGCGAGAAATCAAAATTTTGAAGTACTTTATTGATCATCGTGGCGAAGTTGTCACCCGTGACCACTTGCTCGATGTCGTTTGGGGATACAACAGCGCCCCTCTCACGCGCACCGTGGATATGCATATCGCCAAGCTTCGTCAAAAAATCGAAGATACCCCAGGTGATCCAAAATACATCATCACGGTTCATCGAGTCGGGTATAAATTCACCAGCTAAGCGACAACCTCAACTCTGATTTCGAAAACAGATTGAGCGGAAATGGCGGAAGCAACAACGCTTCCGCCATTTGTTTTTCCAGCCAAAGGCTTTTGAAGTAGAGATTTTTTGTCGAACTGCTAATTGTCGCCAATCGGCTTCTCGGCTATTGTTAGTCCAGGCCGCAACTTTACGATTAAGGAGCGCTTAACCCCCAATATGAGTGTCCAACGATCTCCGCAAGTCAGTTTGTACTATGAAGATTTAACTATCGGTGAAATGTTGAAAACGATGATAAACCAGCATCCACTGCCGGTCTTCGGTATGGTTCTTGGTTTGCTGGTTCTGGCTGGGGGACTGGGGTTTGAGGTGGGACGCAATCTGGTAAGCAATCAAGGGGGAAAACCAGTTGGAACGCAAAACACTGCCAGTGATTCTGGACAACTTCGACAGGACCTGACCCAATGTCAGACGGAATTAAGCAATCTCAAAGCCAGTTCATCTGCCCAAATTGCGGTTTTGCAGCGCAAAGTTGAGACCGAAGCCAAAGCCATGCAAATGCGGTATGAATATGACCTCGACTTTTTGAATCGCCGGGTTGATGAGTATCGGGAAATTGTCGGTCGGACCCCTGAAGCTCGAAAACGGGAAGCCTTTTTAAACCTTTTGATTTCCTACCAGACCGCCACTGATTTTGCCCGCCGGCAGGAATCTCCACAGACAGTGCAAAATCGAGAGCGAACAATAGAAGAGCTGCAGAAATTTGTCCTCACCAACCTGAAATTGACCCCAACCGAGCGTACGTTGTTTGATTTCTCCTTAATGGCCGAACCCAATGGCGCCACTTACCGGGTGACAGCCCAGGCCGGTAATTCACGGCGACTGATCCCCGCCGAAGTGATTGACCCGATTGCGGCTCAGATCCGGGCCAACCTGCCGAAGAAGTGACAAGATCGAAAGCGGTGTCAAGCCACCGCACTCCATATCGAAAGCGGTGTCAAGCCACCGCACTCCATATCGAAAGCGGTGTCAAGCCACC
>DAOQNB010000007.1:24879-26595 GCA_035335845.1 Acidobacteriota bacterium
GCACTCCACGGGAGTGAATCATGTTCGGATTGATGAAAGCACGAACCTGTGCTCAGCCCCCCGCTCAACGCCGCGAACACCGACTCCACTATTGCGGCACGTGTAAAACGATTGGCCGTCAGTATGGGCAATCAGCCCGCTTCCTTTTAAATTTCGACACGGTATTTCTGGCCGAAGTGTTGACGGCTCTGGGTGACCAACCTGCTTCGCTTGAGCCGTGGGCGCCGGCCTATCAATCGTTTAATTGTCTGACCCTGCCGCGCACCGTAGACGAATTCCCGCTACCACTTCATTTTGCGGCCACCGCCACCGTGGTTTTGGCAGAATTTAAAGTCCAGGATCACCTTCAGGACAATTCATCGTGGTCTGGTCGAGTGGCTGCCACGACCTTTTCAACCGCGTTTCAGACTGCCGCTCAACAGCTTGCCTCCTGGGCATTTCCGGTTGATGAGCTTCGCCAGACACTTGGAAGCCAGACACAACGTGAAGGCGAACTCAAACAAGCCGGCAGTGCAACCGACCCCGAAGCCGGGCTTTCCCTGGTGGCCGAACCCACGGCCCACGCCACGGGCCTCTTTTTTCGTCACGGCGCACGGTTGCTCGGCGCCACCGAAGCCGAATCCACGATGTACAGTCTGGGTCAGGCGTTTGGAACGCTCATCTATCTGCTTGATGCACTTGAAGATTTTGAAAAAGACCAGCGCCGGGGTGACTTCAACGCCTTTCAAACGGTCTTTGCGATTGATCAACCGAAATTAACCGGACCTCATCGGGCCCAGGCCATAGCTCAGGTGCGAAACGCTGAAGCCCGAATGATTGAGTTCTTCCACCAGCTCCCGCTTTCTACTGAACGAATCGAACAATTCACCTACCGCCTGCGCAGTAATCTGGCCAGCCGCCTGGGCACTCGCCTGCCGGTTGTTCAAGCAACGCCAGCCTGCTCAATTTCAAAGCGCAAAACCTGGCGCGAGCGACTTGATCAGGCAATAACATTTGGCAAATCACTGGCCGCCAAAGAACAACCATCGGTCAGCCAGTCACCGATGGCCAAAATGAAATCGTCATTTGTGATGGCATCAGTGGTGCCGATTGTTTTTCTGTTTCCGCAACAGGCCCTGACCGCAACCTCATCGCGTGAATGTTTCAGCCTGGGAATGAACCTGATGTTTGCCGGAGCGGTGCTGGCCTCAATTGGGTCAATCTTTCAACCAATCCAGATGGCGGTTTTTCCTGGCTTGAGGAATCGCCGCCGCCGTCTCAAGGAACAGATCGAATCTAAAGCGTCCTGCTGCAGAGATTGCCACTGCTGCTGTAGAAATTGCCAATGCTGCCCAGATTGTTTGGAAGTCAGTGAATGTTGCTGCGATTTTGATTGTTGTAGTTCAGAGCAGTCCTGTAACTGCTGTGGCGATTGTGGCTGCAATCACTGTGGGAATTGTGATTGTTGTTGTCATGGCGATTGCTGCCATGGGTGTGATGGTTGCTGTAACTGTTGTGATGGCTGCAGTTGTGATTGCTCCTAAAAAGTTTAGAGTATCGTCTTTAGACGAGAGGGTTTGATCATTGGTCACTCTCGGCAACCCTCACGCCTGAAGGCATTACTTCAGAGCGGAAATCATGTTCTGAAAGGCTAAGTACCTTACCGAAAATCTCCAGACATTTTGAACCACGAAATACACGAAATACACGAAAAAAACCAACCACTTCCAACATTCA
>DAOQNB010000008.1:0-16747 GCA_035335845.1 Acidobacteriota bacterium
GTCACCCCGTCACCCTGTCACTCTGGCATTCCACGTGCACACAGCCGCTTCAGACGAGTCAAACATTGAAAAACTCAATTCAATGTTGAATTTAACTTTAATTGCATTGGTCTGAATGCTTTCAAACAGGTGATGGAGGTTGGAATGCCATTATTTAAGACAATCAGTGCGGCTGTGTTTGGAATTGATGCCTACACCGTACAGGTCGAAATTGATTTATCACCGCGCCTGGAATCCTCTGAAAAACAGCCACCGGTGACCATGGTCGGGTTACCGGATGCCACGGTTCGTGAAAGTCGCGAGCGGATTCGGGCCGCGATTCAAAATTGCGGATATTTCTTTCCATTTCAACGGATTATCGTCAATTTAGCCCCAGCCGATATTCGCAAGGAAGGTTCCGGGTTTGATCTTCCGATTGCGGTTGGGATTTTAGGTGCGGTTGGGGACATTAAAGATCGGCGAATTGAGGAATCACTCCTGGTTGGCGAACTATCGCTTGATGGCCGGCTGCGCCCGGTCAAAGGAGCGCTTTCAATGGCGCTCAAAGCACGTGACCGGGGGATCAAGTACCTCTTTATGCCGCGCGAAAACAGTCATGAAACAGCGGTCGTGACTGGAATTGATACCTATGCCGTGGAGTCACTTCCTGAAGTGGTGTCGCTGCTCAACGCAGATGAACTTCCACCACCGCTCAAAATTGATGTCACCCACCTGATCGAAGAAACCAACGGCCATCATCCGGATTTTCGGGATATTCGCGGCCAGTTTCACACCAAACGGGCGCTTGAAGTTGCGACAGCGGGAGGCCACAATATTTTGATGATCGGGCCTCCGGGGTCTGGTAAAACCATGCTGGCCAAGCGGATTGCGGGTATTTTACCGGCGCTTTCGTTTGAAGAAGCCCTCGACGTCACGCGCATTCACAGCGTCGCCGGGCTAACCGGAGCGCAAGGTTTGGTGACGACCCGACCCTTTCGCGCACCGCACCACACGATCAGCGATGCTGGATTGATTGGCGGCGGCAGCGTTCCACGTCCCGGAGAAGTCAGCCTGTCGCACAACGGGGTTCTGTTTCTGGACGAACTCCCTGAATTTGAACGCAACGTACTGGAAGTGATGCGTCAGCCGATTGAAGACGGCAAAGTCACGATTTCGCGAGCCGCCGTGTCGTTGACCTTTCCGTCGCGCTTTATGCTGGCAGCGGCCATGAACCCCTGTCCCTGTGGGTTTTACAATGACCCGACCCGCGAGTGCAGTTGTTCCCCAGTGCAGATTCAACGCTACATTGCCCGCATTTCAGGGCCATTGCTTGACCGGATTGACATCCACGTGGATGTGCCAGCCGTGAAATTCCAGGATCTGGCTGGTGAAACGCCGGGTGAACCATCAACTCCGATTCGCGAGCGAGTCACGGCAGTTCGTAATCGTCAGCTCAAGCGATTTGCCAAAGAACGCGCTGGAACGGAGCGGGTTTTCTGCAATGCCCAGATGCCGCCGCCAATGATTCGCAAGTTCTGTCGGGTCTCTGAAGAAAGCAAAAAACTGCTCGAAAACGCCATTACCCGCATGGGGCTTTCAGCGCGGGCTTATGACCGGATTCTCAAAGTCAGCCGCACGATTGCCGACATGGAAGATGCCGCCGACATCGCGCCATATCACGTCGCGGAGGCGATTCAATACCGCAGTCTGGATCGAAGTTACTGGATGTGATTCGACTTGCTGATTGCTATAAAGTATAGATGAAAGGTAGTGTAGCGACATAAGATCAGGTTGGCTTAGTGGATTAAGATCTATGAAGACTTATCAACTGTAAAAGAACAAAGAGGTTAAACATGCATTGTTTTGAATTGGAACTATGTGTGGCTACGGAAGATATTGAATTAGAGTTGAATGGACACTCTTTGCTTCCGTGGTCAGATTACCTTTTGAATCCACGTCGCCTTCGTGGAAGTGATTTTTTGATGCGTTGGTCACAAGGAGTTTGGAGTGAAGAGCGAGTGACACAAGCTGTAAATCAAACGGGGAATTATTTTGCTTTACCTTATGGCCCCAGTGGAACCGCACCTGATAATGACCCACGGGCATTTGAGCTTTACTTTGAACGATTGGAGAAAGCTGGTCTTGGGAAAGTCAAACGACCAGATCTTTTGATTTTTCCAAAAGTAGAAGCGCCGTTGATAAGCTCAGTTGTCACTCAACTTGGAGGTGTTGCTGAACTCCCTTTTATTTCCGAGACCGATGATGGGATGAGAACACTTCTCTCAAAAGCTCTCATTGCTATCGAATGTGAGAATAGTCTTTGGCGTGCAGAAAGAATGCCTGATTATCGTACCCCCTTAACCCCTCAACGTCGCCTGGCTGGTAAACCAGGATTAAAGAAAGCGGCTGTTTTACCAACTGTAATTGTCAAGGGTGAAGATCTTCATCCACTGCAAAGTTGGCAGGATCAAACAGGGGTAGAAATCCATATCTGGCATGTTTTCTATGATTTGGCATTTGGGATTAGTTTTAATAAAGTCAACGATCTTATTGCCCAAGGGCTAATTGAACCTACAACCCAGGTTTTTCAAGCACCAGGCGGGGCAACGACGAGGAAGACAATCTATAAAATCTACTATCGCTATGCTTATCTTCTTGGCCAGGCAGAACAAGAGCCTGAATTAAAACCAATGCACATTGAAGATTCAAATGGACATATTTTGCCCTTTGTGAAATTTGAAGGAGGTCGTTTGGCATTGAGCCAGGAATGCTTGCAGGTTCTTGATGGTGTAAGAGAGGGAAACGCAAATGGGTAAGTATCATCAAAAACTACCAGCTTCCGGGCCTGCACGTGAAGCCCTGAGGCAAAAAGGACAGTTTTGGACACCAGCCTGGGTTGCCGAAGCAATGGTCAGCTATGTGATTGACCCAGAAAACTTTTCTCTCTTTGATCCCGCCGTTGGGGATGGGGTGTTCTTTCAAGCAGCACAGAAAGTTGCTTTCGAACGTGGCCAAAAAATCACTCTCTTCGGTACTGAAATTGATCCAGAGGTTTTGCCAGTGGCGCGGCAAAAAGGTGTTTCAGAAACTGATTTAGCTGGAGTTCAAATCAGGGATTTTGTCTTGGATCCCCCATCCAGGGCATTTCCTGCCATTGTTGGAAATCCGCCTTATATCCGACATCATCGGTTGACTGCTGAGGTGAAATCCAGGTTGCGGCGGTTGGCGACTGAGACAATCGGGGCTGATGGCCGAGCTGGGCTCCATGTCTATTTTCTGATCCAGGCGCTCCGGCATTTGTCTCCACGTGGACGACTGGCTTTTATTGTCCCGGCTGATATTTGCGAAGGAAAGTTTGCTCCCAGGTTGTGGGATTGGGTTACTCGTCAATACTGCCTGGAAGCCGTGATGAATTTTGTTCCAGAAGCATCACCTTTTCCTGGGGTTGATACCAATGCCCTGGTCTTTTTTATCCGAAATGAGCCTCCTCAGGATCATTTTTGCTGGGGAATGTGTTTATCAGCTCAAACCAGTGATTTGAAGCAATGGGTTGAATCCGGTTTTTCAGTTGCTGGTCAATGCTTAAAAGCTGAAACCCGTTGTCTGGATGAAGCTCTCAAGACTGGGTTTTCACGACCACCGCAATCTAAAAGGGAAGGCCCGGTCCTGGGTGATTTCGCTCGGGTGATGCGTGGTATTGCCACTGGCGCCAATGAATATTTTTTCCTGACCCGAAAGCAAGCCACCGAACTTGATCTGCCGGACGACTTTCTTGTTTCTGCCGTTGGGCGTACCCGTGATGCCACAGGCGATGAGATTACACAGGAGCACTTGCAACAGCTTGACAGAGCTGATGTTCCGACGTGGTTGTTTTCTCCGGATGGGCGTGACTGTGAACAGTTTCCGTCTTCGGTCAAAGCCTATTTGAAGCATGGTGAACAACTGGGAATTCATCATCGAACACTGATTGCCACCCGTCGCCCGTGGTACAAAATGGAGACACGGGCTGTTCCTCCGTTTTTGTTTGCTTATTTAGGAAGGCGAAGCGTGAGGTTTATCCGAAACTCAGCCGGAGTCCTTCCATTGACTGGATTTTTGTGTGTATATCCATTTTCCACTGAGGCTGAGTTTCTGGCGAAATTTTGGAAAGTTCTCCAACATCCCGAAACGATTGCGAATTTAGCTCTGGTTGGAAAATCGTATGGCTCAGGCGCTATCAAAGTCGAACCACGTGCGTTGGAAAAGCTTCAACTTCCCGTCAAAGCAATGGAGCAAGCTGGATTACCAATTTTTTGGCAAACACAACCGGCACACGATGTTCAGTCTCAGCTCCGGGGTACCACCAAAAAAGTTGTTCAACTGTCTTTATTTGCGACTGAGGATGAGAAACTGGTGATGTGTAGCTGATTTGAAACTGGGAAATCGAGATTTAATACCAGTTTGTAGTCAGTAGCCCGTAGTCAGTAGTTCACTAAGTTTATTTGATTGAATCACTTGACTGTTTTCTAATAAGAGGATTTCATTCCAAATTCGTATAATAATAGGGCTTACGCAGAACTACCTGCGTGAGCGGGTGGGGTTTGGCACACGCAGCCCCACCCACTGACGCTGACGGTACTGACGTATCGGTTCTTCTGATTTACCTCCAGCACAAAATCCGGTAGAAGCAGGAAGGCACTTCATCTTGTACAGAAGGAGGAATTTTCTTGCACAATCTCTTTCCTGACGGTATAGGTTTCTCAATACCACGTGCTCCTCACCCTTCAACATTCATTGGCTTACATTCATTCCCTACACCACAAGAATCCAGTTTATTAATTTTTTTCGGCTTCGACTGTCACTGACTGAATTGGCATGAAAACGATTGTGCCTCTTGATGTTCAATCGGCGGGTTAGTTCCAGTGTGCCATATCTGGCGATACCAGGTTCAGAATCATTTCTGGTTATCCCCTTTCACAATGAAATTATCGTCTGACAAACAGTTTCAATGACTGAAAAAACTTTATATTTTTTGAACCCGATAGGCTCAGCCCAGGTATTGATGGTCTGCAAAAGATTGGTCTTCCAGGTTTTGCATTGAACCTGCCAGGCATGGCGAGCTATTGGGTTTGGCTGCCGGCTCTGGCTGAACTGATGAGCCGAAGATACGCCAAAAATGAACGTAACCGCCAAAAACTTGTTATGGGTTCACCCTTTTCTCTTCAGGTAATTTCAATCCAGTTTTTAATTTTATCCTCAATCAGGAGAAACCCTTATGAATTTCAGGCCGATGAAACATAGTCGATGGGGAGTGATCTTCTTGTGTGCGATTGTTTGGGCAAGCGGGTATTTACTTCGGGAGCAAGTGGTACCGGGTGACCTGGTATCAGCTCATGGTGGCAAGGGGATATCTTCCAGCGATGCCATTTGGTCTTTTACGGAAGAGGCAACACGGAATTCAACTGCACTGGACGACGTTGAATCCCAGGCTGTGCCTCGAACGGTTATTTTAAATCCGACAGCGCTTGGCCAGGTTCTCAGTCTGGCGCCGATGGAATTTACCGACGCCGCCAGAACTCAATCTGTCGTTGTTTCGCTTCCGATGCCGGATGGCTCCTTTTCACGTTTCCGTGTTGAAGAGTCCCCAATTATGGAACCCGAACTGGCCGCAAAGTTTCCAGAGTTAAAAACCTACCGGGGACAAGGGATTGATGACCCAACCGCCACAACCCGTTTTGATTGGACACCACAAGGGCTCCACGCGATTATGTTATCGGCGAGTGGAACAGTATTTGTTAGACCAGTTGTCCGAGGTGAACCTCTCGTTTACGTTACCTGTGACTCTCACCATGATTTTGAAGGTCAGGGGGCACGACATTGCTCCGTCGGAACCCCTGACGACCCGGTGAACCGAAAAGCGATAAAGGCTCTGCACAACCGTATCGAGACTGTTCCAATGCAATTTTCCTCAGGAACACAATTGCGAACCTATCGCCTGGCAGTCGGCGTCACGGCTGAATTTACCCAACAATATGGAGGTGGGACAGTCGCAGGCGGGTTGAATGCCATTGTATCTTCGACCAATCTCATTACCGCGATTTTCCAACGCGAAACGGCCATTCGGTTTGTTCTGGTCGCCAGGCAAAACGAACTCGTTTTCACCGATACAAACACCGATGGCTATACCAATGGCAACAACAATGCTCTCTTAACCGAGAATCAGGCCAAACTGGATCAGGTGATTGGGAGCGCCAATTATGATATTGGCCATGTGTATGCCACGATTTCATCTCCGTTTTCAGGCGTCGCGGAGATTGGTTCGGTGTGCCAGAGCCAGACGAAGGGCACGGGTGCTTCGTCAATCGGTCTGGACCCATCAGGCCCCACGGTGGTCGGCGGTGTGGCGCACGAGTACGCCCATCAGTTCAGTGCCCCTCATTCCTACAACGGGACGACGGCTGGTTGCAGCCAGCGCGAGGCGACGACGGCCTGGGAACCGGGGAGTGGCACGACGATCATGAGTTATAGCGGTGTCTGTGATGCTGAAAATCTGGCCAATGATGCGGACAACTATTTCCACGTTGGCAGTTTGGGAAATATCTTGACCTACTCGACCAGTGCTTCTGACTGTTCGGCAAAAACGCCGACCGGCAACAACCCACCCGTGATTGGCTCCTTATCGAATGCGGCGATTCCGGCGCGAACCCCGTTTACGCTCACCGCATCAGCCACGGACCAGAACGGTGATGCTTTGACATACTGCTGGGAACAATTCGATCTCGGCCAGCAAGGACCGCCAAACAATGACAATGGGAATCGCCCGATTTTCAGGTCGTATCCGCCGACCGCAAGTCCATCGCGGACCTTTCCGTCGTTGAAATACATTTTGGAGAACAACGGCGAGCCTCCTGCGACGATCAATATCAACGGACAAACCTTCCTGAGCGGGGAATCCCTGGCGACGACGACGCGGGTCATGAATTTTCGTGTCACTGTGCGCGATAATAAAGCGGCTGGTGGCGGGACGGCATCCGCTGGGCTGCAAGTTTCGGTTCAGGGTGACCGGGGGCCCTTCACGGTCACGTCACCCACAGCCGGAGCAAGCTGGACACCTGGTTCGCAACAACAAGTGACCTGGAATGTTGCCAACACCAACACCGCACCCATCAACACTGCCAACGTCCGTATCACGCTTTCAACCGATGGCGGTACCACCTTTTCGACGGTTTTGGCCGCAAGTGTTCCAAACAACGGTTCAGCCACCGTCACGGCGCCTGGCAATGTGGTTGCCAACGCCCGGGTTCGAGTCGAGGCGATTGGCAACATTTTCTTTAACCTTTCGCCCGCTTTTTCAGTGCGCTCAGGGTGCCAACCCATCACCGTCGGGCCAGCGACCTTACCTGTGGCCGCGGCGTTTACAGACTACACTGCCCAGTTGACAGCCAGCGGCGGAACCCAGCCCATCACCTTCCGGGTTTCACAAGGGAACTTACCCGAAAACGTCGCGCTTTCGCCGAACGGACAAATCACCGGTGTACCACAAACAACCGGCCAGGCGACCTTCACGGTTACGGCGACCGATTCGACAGGCTGCACCCAGACCAGAGCCTATACTCTCGACGTCCAGGCCGGCGCCAATGCCGGCGATACCGGTGGAACGATTGAGGGTGGTCGGCAAGCCGGAGAGGAAGTTTTTGAATTTCCAGTCACACTCACTGCTCCAAGCAGCCAGCCAGTCGAAATTGAATATCAAACTGAGGACGGAACCGCAATCGCCGGGGTCAACTATGAGCCAGTCTCCGGTACACTGATCTTTCCTCCTGGAACAACTGAGCAAGTCATCCAGGTCAAAGTGATGGAGGCAACCGAGGGCGGTGAGGCTGAGGATGAGTTTTTTGTCGTGCTGGGCGATGCGGTCAATGCAGTCATCCAAGATGAACGCGGTGAGGGCAGTATTTTTGAGGATGACCTGGCTTCCTGTCCGACAATTACGGTTGGGCCATCAACGTTGCCGAACGCCAAAGCGGATGTCTCATATACCCAACGGTTTTCAGGGGCTGGCGGTGGTCAAATCGAAACGTTCTCGTTGTCGGGTGGATCACTCCCGCCAGGTCTTGCCTTGAACCAAACGACAGGTGTTGTGTCTGGCGTACCAGTTGCAGCAGGCGGCTTTTCGTTTGAGTTAACCGTGGCTGATACAACCGGGTGTCTTGGTACCCGGCAATTCACGCTCACGGTTGATCCAGCCGCGCCAAAAATCTCCTCTTTTTCTCCAACAAGTGGGCGTGCTGGAACAAGTGTCGTGATTGTCGGAGCGCGCCTGACTGGCGCAACACAGGTACGGTTTGCCGACAAGCCAGCCACAACCGTCACGGTTAACTCATCTGGACAAATTACAGCGATTGTTCCTCCAGGAGCAACAACGGGACCTATCCTTGTGACGGGGCCAGGTGGTTCGACCGTCAGTACGGTGGCATTTACGATTCTTAATTCAGCACCGACCGCAACCGATGGAACACTTTCCGCCAAACAAAACACGCCCACAACCGGAAAACTGACAGCTTCCGATCCAGAAGGAACTCCGCTCCGTTTTGAAACCGTACGCAGTGAAAGTACTTTCCGGGGGATTGTGACAATCACCAATGTGACAACCGGAGAGTACACGTACACGCCCGGACGGGATTTTGTTGGCACGGAATCATTTTTCTTCCGGGTATTTGATGGTGTGGCCTACTCAAATCTGGGACGCGTGACCGTGACGGTGGCACCCGATACTTCACCGCGAATTTCAAGTGTTGAGGTTTCAGGCAAAGATTTGGTCGTCAACGGCGAGAATTTTGGTCAAGGGGCCACCGTTTTGGTGAACGGTGTTGCCAAAGCAGCCACCAACGATGCGCAGAATCCAACCCGAAAACTTGTTGCCAAAAAAGCTGGAAAGAAGATCAAGGTTGGTCAGACTGTTACTGTGCAGGTTCGCAATCCAGACGGAACTACCTCGGCGGTGTTTAACTTTACCCGTCAATGACAAGTCACCTGCTGTAAATTTTTCCGTGATTTGATTCACCATATTGAAATTGATACTTCCCGAAACCCGCCTGGTGGGTTCAGAAGATGTATCAAGTTCAAACCAGGGGTTAAATCACGGAAAAGTTGAAATCGCTCTTCAGAACACAGTCTAGAGTTCAAGCTTTCGTTTGTTTTGGTCGAACGGATCACTCAACTCAAGGTTTATCAAGAACTTAATCAACACGAGGGGGGGCGATTTCGCAAACTGAAGCCTGGACTCTGGACTGAAATCATTTTTTCAAGACAGGTAGCAGAAAGTTCAGTATTGTGGTCGAATTTTGGGTCAAACCCTGAATTGCTTGCTGGAAGAGTCGTTTTGAATTGCATTTTATTTCCAGACAGAGAAAATCCCACCATCAATCCACCAAACAGTGTAATCGTTTTATCCTAACTCAATAACTCCTGAGGTCGTATGGAAGGCACTTCATCGTTTACCCATATTCAGTTTGCCGTTTCCAATCGCGTGGCCTATATCGTGCTCAACCGTCCGCCAATGAATGTGCTGACCATCAAATTGATGCGCGAAATCAATAACGCCCTGGATTTGATCAGCAAGATGCGGCCTGGGGAAGTGTGTGCCGTGGTGTTTGTCGCGGCCCCTGGATCAACCGCTTTTTCGGCTGGGGCTGCGGTCGAAGAGCATCGTCCCGAGATCGTCTATCAGATGATTCAGGAATTTCACAACATTTATCGGAATTTGAATTTTTTGGGAAAACCTGTAGTTGGGGTCGTCAATGGCCAGGCACTCGGTGGCGGGTGCGAACTGGTGGCCTTCTGCGATCTGGTACTGGCGGTGCCAACTGCCAAATTTGCCCAGCCCGAAATTCGACTTGGCGTGTATCCGCCAATGGCGGCAATTTTACTTCCGAAATTGATTGGCTTTCGACGCACTGCTCAGATGTTGCTCACTGGTGAAGTTCTTGATGCTCAGGAAGCCCAACGGTTGGGGTTGGTCAATTACATCGTGGCAGAAGAAAATTTGGCGACCAAGACTGAGGAACTGCTCAATGTTTTGCGCAGTTTTAGTGGTCCAGTCCTGGAATCAACCCGCCGGGCGCTCCATACGGCAGCCTTTCACGATGTCGAAGAAATTATGGACAAGCTTGAAGATCAGTATTTAAACCAGTTGATGAACCTCCACGATACTCGCGAAGGACTCGAAGCCTTTCTCAATAAGCGCAAACCGGTCTGGCAGCACAAGTAAAACCGAATGAAGAATGAAGAATGAAGAATGAAGAATGAAGAATGAAGAATGAAGAATGAAGAAACTGTTGGTGTTTGGTATTGAGCGCCTGGTACTTAGTGCTTAGAAATCAAGGTTTTAAAAACTAATAACCAGTTGCCAGTCACCACGTATATTCTTCGTTCTCAATTCTGCATTCTCAATTC
Organism: Acidobacteriota bacterium; assembly: GCA_035335845.1. Classification (GTDB taxonomy): domain Bacteria; phylum Acidobacteriota; class Blastocatellia; order Chloracidobacteriales; family Chloracidobacteriaceae; genus JACQXX01. The sequence continues at coordinate 10,414 of DAOQNB010000008.1, forward strand.
TTCATTCTGCATTCTCAATTCTTCATTCAATCAGCTTCGCTTTCGGATGTTGTTTTCCCAGTGTTGCATCCAGTTTTTCACTTCTTTTTGAAGCAGGCTGTAATCCAGTGGCAGTTCCTTGATTTCGGTGCGCATTGATTCTGGCAACTGGTTGAGATCCAGATCGCTTCGGCGGACAGGAACGCGGGCAAACTGGTTGGCAGCGAAAATGAGACTTTCCGGCGTGGTGACAAATTCATAGAAGCGTTTGGCGGCTTCCAGATTGCGGGTTCCTTTCACAATTCCAATGCCATCAGTAACAATCGGTGTGCCGCTTTCCGGGTAACGAAAGGCCAGCGGCAATTTTTTCTGCTGGTGTAAAACCACATCCGGCAGATTCCAGAGGGTCACCAGCCCTTCGCCTCGCCCGATTTTCTCCATCAGTTGAGTTCCATCTGTTGGGTAGCTTTTGGTATTGGCATCGAGTTTTTTGAGCCAGTCATAACCGCCCTGCGGGCCGTTGGTCGTAGCCCAAAACCGCAAAATCATAGCGCCGAAAATTGTCCGCATGGTATCGGATTGGAGTGGCTGCCGGATCAAGACCTTGCCTTGCCAGCGTTCGCTCAATAAATCATCCCAATCTTTGGGGACTTCGGCCTCAGGCACAAGTTCTTTGTTATATACAATGACTTCTGGTGTCAAATAGGTCGCATACCAGCGATCCTGCGCATCGTGCATGGTCGGTTTGACCAGTCCTCCCCAGGTTGGTTTATAAGTTTCAAGGACACCTTCCTGAACACCCAGGTCAAAGGTCAGGGACGATGCTCCCCACCAGACATCGGCCTGCGGGTTGGCTCGTTCAAGCGTGAGCCGATTGAGAATATCCTGAGAGGCCAGATCCTGAAACTGAACATCAATGGTTGGGTTGGCGGTTTCAAACCGTTTTTCAAACTCTTTCAGGAGTTCAGGGCCGTGTGGGGTATAAACCAGCAAGGTTGTTTTCCCACTTCCACCGCAGGCAGTCAGTGCGGCAAGGGTGAGTCCCAGCATCAAGGCGATGCTGAGATTTCTGACTGGGCGCCAGGTGGGTTTCCAAAGTCGTCTCATTTTTTTATGTCTCCTCTTTCGTGTTGGGGCTGAGAAAACCAGGGTTGGGGGCTGAAGACTCGCAAGCTCAGTACTGAAGAAAATGGGTTCAATACCCTGAGCCCGACATCTTCAGCCCGATGTTTTCCGCCCGAGGTTTTCAGTTCCAAGTAAATGTCAATTACGAACCGCTTGTCGAATCATAGTGCCGGATGTCACCAAAGACTTTTCAACTTGCACCGGCTGGCGGCATTATCGCCACGCATTGTGAACAGTGATTTCCTCTGAATTGATTGTTTCAGGTGTAATGCTTGTGAGTTAGTGTAAGAAAGTTTTTGGTGTAACAGCGAGTTCTCCTCTCGGTTCTACACTGTCAATTTTAAGAGACCTGCCGCCTCCAAACAGGTAATGGAAGGCTGGCAGGTCTCATTTTTTTTTGATAAGTCAATTGTTGGTCGTCAGTCGTCAGTCGTCAGTCGTCGAGTGTTGGGATTTTGAAGTGTCTGTTAAGTCTATTTAGTTCTATTTATGCAATTTATCTATGCTTCTTCCCAGGAAATCATCAAACTGAAGTACCTGGGTTGGGTCTACTGACTTATCAACAACTGACGACTGACTTATCAACGACTGACTGGTATAAGTACTGACCACTAACGAAAAACTGTTATAATTCACAACCCACAATCTATCATTGAAATCAAAGTTTGTGAGTTGAGTCTCCAACCCTGAACCCAAACCCCCAAATTCTAACCTCCAAATTCGTGAGCCCTGAATCCCATTCCGAGGTCAACGCCCATGTTTCACAAATCGCTTGTTTTACTGTCATTGTTGTTGTTGCTGGTATCCGTTTCATTTGGTCAGAGCGGGCGTGGCCGACCTCAACCACCACAACCAAAGCCACCAGTTTCGACAAAGCCAACACCCACGCCTCCCACCGGGACCACACCTTCCGCTGATGGGAAAATTGCACCAGGTGGGCAGCTTTCCGACATTTCCCAGGTTGGGTTGACCAACCGGTATGTGTTTCGCAATGGATTGACGGTGATTTTAAGCGAAGACCACAGCACGCCGATTGTCAGTGTGCTGGCTTTTGTGAAGGCTGGAACGACCGATGAATCGGAAACAGCTCGTGGCGTGGCACGGGTGACGGGTGAGGTGCTGTTGCGCGGTACAACGGCACATCCTGGTGATAGCTGGCGACAACAGGCAGACCTGGCCGGCGCCCGCTTTCAGGCCGAAGTTGATCTGGTCAGCACCCAGATCGGCGCCAGCGGGCCAGTTGAAAGCGCGGCGACAATGGTGCAATTGCTGGCTGAAGCCCTGATGCGGCCAGGGCTTACCGAAGCCTCTGCCGCCCAGGCCATTCAAACGGTTCAGCGACAACTGGCTACTCAGACCGAAGATGCTGCCCGGTTAAGTGCCGGGCGCTGGTTGAGTACGGCCTACCCGCAACATCCATTGGGCCGGGCCGAAGCGACCCCGGATCAGCTTTCAGCGCTCAAACCTGAGATGGTGGCGCAATTTCACACCGCGCACTTTACGCCCAAAAACACAGTGATTTGCCTGACCGGAGATATGATCGCCCCGGTGGTACTCCGGACGTTTCAACAAAGCTTTGGTGCCTGGGCGAGCACGGCGGTGAGCCCAAAGTTGCCGGAACCAGGTCAAACGGCGCTCCACTATCAGGAAGAACGTGGGGCTACCACGGCGTCGTGGGTCCATATCGGGTACCCGGTGCCGCCAAATTCTGAAGAATCCGCCGCGTTTGATGTCCTGTGCGCAGTTCTTGGACGTGGGCGCGGTGCCCGTCTGGTGCAAAGTTTGCGTGATCAACGCGGTATCGTTTCTGACATTCAGGTGGACTATGTGACCAATCGCAATCTGGCTCATTTTTTGATCGGGTTGCGAGTCAAACCGGAATCGCTTGATCGGGCCGAAGCGCTGACGTTTGAAATCATTGAGCGGCTCCGGCGCGAGCGGATTTCAGATGCTGATTTGCAGCGAGCGAAATCATTGTTGGAAAAGGATTTCCTGACCCGAACCGAATCAACTCAGAATCAGGCGCGAACACTGGCCCAGGTTGAAGCCACGGCGGGGTTTAAAGCCTGGACAACGTCATTGTCACGCATCAATCAGGTAACAGCGGAGCAAATTCGAGCCATCGCCGCCAAATATTTGATGTTACCGAAAGCGACTGTGCATGAATTTCAATCACCGACCGCTCCGCTGCGGACATTTACTCCGGAAAAATATGCCGAGACCGTCAATATTCTGGTTCCAGCGTCAACTCAAACTGAAATTCCATCTGAAGCCATCACCGATGCCAAATCAGTTCCCATGATCAGGCAGGGAACAACCCGTCAGAAACAGCAAGACGTTGGGAAGTTCATTGTGATGGCCCAGGCAGAGCCAGTGAAGGATTTCTCAACGCTGCGTGGTCCACGGGCTTTTGTGCGGGTTGACCCCAATCGGCCATTGCTGGTGATGGGGCTGTTTTTTCAAGGCGGGCGCACCCTGGAAGATGAAACCAATAGTGGTGTGACGGAACTGATGTTGCGTTCGATGTTACAGGGGACGGCCAAACAGCCGGGCGATACACTGGCGTCAGAACTGGAGCAACTGGGTGGGGAAATCCGGATTGTCAATGATCCAGATTATTTTGGACTGGAACTGGAAATCCTCTCGCGAAATGGTGAAGAAGGGCTGCGACGACTGGTGGATGTGATTGAAAATCCAACCTTTGATAAAGAAGCCGTCAAACGCGAACGCGAGCGTCTGCTGGCTGATCAACAGGCGCTGACCAATGCAGGAAGTGAAACCGCCCTGGATCTGGCCCGATCAAGTCTGTTTGGCCAGCATACCTATGGATTTCCTCGACTGGGCACTGCCGCTGTCGCGAAAATGACCGAAGTTGATGTTCAGCGCTGGCTGGAACGTACGGTCAAACGCCAGTACCCGCTGGCGGTCATCGTTGGCGATACCGAAGGTTCGGTTCTGGTATCACGAGTTCTGGTGGATGGGTTTAATCGGGATGAAACTGACCGTTCGATCAAAGTTCGGGTGATCGAACCCAATGCAAAACCAGCCGAGCAAAGCGGGACCAGCACGCGTCCGGTCAGTTATCTGAATCTGATCTGGTTGGCGCCCGAGGGTCAAAAGTCAGTCGCTGCCGAGTGGCCAGTGGTGGCTGAAGTGATTGCTTCGCAACTGGCTCGTCAAGCTGAAGAAGCCAAACTCGGCGGGGCTATTTTTGACAGCCGCTATGTCCCCCATTTGCAATATGGCGAATTCATTCTCACGGCTGGAACCACAGTGGTTGAAGAACCAAAGCTCAGGTCAATGGTTGATACTTTGATCAAGGGATTGGCCACAGTTGAAATTTCCGAATCTGAGTGGCAAGGTGCCTGTCGCCGGGCGGCCACCCGTGAAGCTCAAGAGATTGAAACCTTTTCAGGTCGGGCGCGAGCATATGCCACGGCTGCCTTTATGGTATTGCCGGTTGCGATTGTCGAACGCAATATTGAGAATGCGCTCCGGGCGACCAGTGAAGATGGCAAAGGCGTCTTTTCAACGTTGGGGCAAAACCAACCTGGACGCGGGGTCATCCGGGGCACGGCTCTGCCCGCAACACCAGCCGCCGCTCCGCAAAAAGAAACACCGGCTTCTGGAAAGTAAGGCAACCGTGTATTCTTTGAAAATTCCTTGAATTGAGGTTTTGAATACTATGACGAATGAAGCATTCCTGGCCGCAATCAAAGTTGTTTTTGAATCCACATTGGAAGAAAAGCTTGAGCAAAAGCTGGAAGCAAAGCTTGAGCAAAAATTAGAGCCGATTCGGTCTGATCTGCGACGATTGGACTCAAAGATTGATTCGGTTCGTGATGAATTGATTGAGCGCATTGATTCAACCAAACAGGAACTCAATGAACGCATTGATGGAGTGCGGGTGGAACTGGTCGAGCGCATTGATTCAACCAAACAGGAACTCAATGAACGCATTGATGGAGTGCGGGTGGAACTGGTCGAGCGCATTGATTCAACCAAACAGGAACTCAATGAACGCATTGATGAGGTTCACACTGACTTATCTGATCAGATCGGTGAAACCCGAAAAGACCTGAAGGCTGATAACCAGCTTGTTTTTGCTGCTGTCAGGGACGTCAACCGGTCACATAAAGACACCCGACGCCGTGCTGTGAAAGCTGATGCTGATGCGGCAACTGCACTTCAACAAACTGAGATCTTTGAGCAACGTATCGAATTGCTCGAAGACCGTGTTCAACGGCTGGAACAACAATCTTCACAACATTAAACCGTGCACTGACCTGGGGTGTCTGTTGCAGAGGACCTGGATTTGAAACACGAATTATCAACTTTTGAGTTTGAAGTGGTGGTGTTGGACGCTGAAGGCAATCCAATTGAACAGGGAACAGGAATTTCACGCCAGTTTGTCGAACGAATTTCGAGTACCGCTTCGCTGGATATGGTTGAAATTCCAGGCGGCTCGTTTCTGATGGGGTCACCGGAATCTGAAGGTGATATTGACGAGCGGCCTGTCCATCTGGTCTCCATCCCCTCATTTTTTATGGGGAAATATCTGATTACCCAGGTGGTTTGGCGGACAGTCGCCGGGTTACCAAAAGTCAATCGCGACCTTATTCCATCCCCGTCGCATTTCGAAGGCGAGTTGCTCCCGGTTGAAAACATTAACTGGTTTGATGCTATAGAATTTTGTGCCCGGCTCACACAGGCCACAGGTCGCACCTATCGCCTGCCGAGTGAAGCCGAATGGGAATATGCCTGTCGTGCGGGTACCACGACGCCGTTTGGTTGTGGAGAAACGCTCATTTCCGATCTGGCCAATTTTGATGCCAGTTGCCCATACAAAGCTGAACCGCAGGGGATTTATCGTGCCCGAACCGTTCCGGTTGGTGTCTTTGGCGTGGCCAATGAGTTTGGACTCTACGATATGCACGGCAATGTTTGGGAATGGTGTCAGGATGTCTGGCACGATACCTATGAAGATGCTCCAACTGATGGCCGTGCGTGGCTTGAAGGTGGCAAACAGGAGTTACGAGTCTTGCGTGGTGGTTCGTGGGATTATGCCGGCTATGGCTGCCGGTGTGCGTTCCGGGATCGAGGCAACCCAAAAATTGCCAGCCCATTTAATGGCCTGCGGGTCGTTGCCAGTATGGAGTGAAGGCTGAAAAAACCGGGGTTGAAGACACAGGGCTGAGGGCCTGGGGCAAGCACAGGGATGAGGGATGAA
>DAOQNB010000008.1:16847-26127 GCA_035335845.1 Acidobacteriota bacterium
AGCCTTCACCAGTCACCGGCTCCGATTCAGAGCCGAGCAACTGAACTTTCATCATTCCAGGTTGGGCGGCAACGCGAAAGGCATCAAGGGCTTGAGCCAGTGGAAATTCGGCACTGATGAGTGATGCCACTTCGATTTTTCCTGATTCCAGCAGCGCCAGCGAATGTTCCAGCCGTCCACACCGTGACCCAACCACGGTGATTTCGGGCACCACAAAATTTTCTGCTTTGAGTGCCCAGTTTCCCTGAAGTGTTGATTTCAGGACGATAGTGCCACAGGGAGAAACCAGTTCTAATGCCTGGGCAAACGCCTGTGAGTTGCCCGTGGCTTCAATCACCACATCAATTGTTTGTCTCAAGTCAACATCAACAGTTTTTTCGTTCAAGGTCCGAGTTTGAATTCCCACCTGTTCAGCCAGGGTGCGTTTGCTCTCATATTTACCAATGAGCAATGGATTGAACCCATTGGCTTTGAGCATCCGGGCAATCAACTGACCAAGTTTTCCATCTCCTAAAACCACAATCGATTGATCTGGTTGCAAGACAAGTTGTTCCAGAATTCGACAGGCGGCTGCCAGCGGTTCGGCAAAAAGGGCAATTGAATCGGGCAGGGCATCTGGAACAAGGTGCAGATTTCTGATTGGTAGGGCCAGATATTCAGCAAAGGCACCATCATAAGATCGAATTCCCAGCACCTGGCGCAGGGCACAGTGTCGGCTGTCGCCACGATGGCACTCGCGGCAATTGCCACACCCAATATTGATATTCCCAACCACACGTTTGCCAACCCACTCTGGATCTGGTGACTGCTCGACGATACCGACAAATTCATGGCCAATCGTCCCGGAAAAGCTGGCATAGCCGCGAGTAATCGCCAGGTCTGTGGCGCAAATACCGGCGCGGGTCATCCGAATCAGGGCCCTATCTTCAACCACAGGTAAGGGGATATCGCGCAGGGCAAGTTGATTGTGTTCAAAACGAAGTGCAAGCATGGTAAGTCAGTGACGTCGTGAAAGAACGAAAGGCAAGATTGTAAGCCGGGAAAGTCATAAAGGCGCGTTTTTCTCAGATCACACGCTATATTTCTGAATGGGAGTTCAACAATTGTGAAACACACTGAATGCTGGAAAATCAATCCAGCAGATCCAGAACCCGATTTGCTGGCAGCGGCTGGTCAGGCATTACGGGATGGGAAACTGGTCGCTTTCCCAACTGAGACTGTATATGGGCTGGGTGCAAATGCCCTTGATCATCAAGCAGTTGCCGGCATTTTTGAGGCCAAAGGTCGTCCGGCAACCAATCCGTTGATTGTGCATTTAGCTGAGGTTGAACAGGTTCACACAATTGCTAGCGAATGGTCAACCGTTGCGGCCCAACTTGCTGCAAGATTTTGGCCGGGGCCACTCACCTTGATTGTCCCCAAATTGGAGGTTGTCCCTGATCTGGTAACGGCTGGAGGGCCAACCGTCGGTATTCGGATTCCGGCCCATCCGGTCGCACGGGCATTGATTGCCGCTGCCCAGGTGCCAGTGGCGGCACCAAGCGCCAATCGGTTTACCCAGGTTTCACCAACCACGGCCCAGCACGTTCTCAAAGGACTTTCCGGGCGTATTGATCTGGTGCTCGATGGTGGGCCCACCCACGTTGGAATTGAATCAACCGTGCTCGATGTCAGTGTGTCGCCGCCAGTCCTTTGGCGCTCTGGGATGCTTTCACAAGCTGAGTTAGAGCAACATATTGGACCGATTGTGCTGCCTTACCAGCAGCACACGCCTGCAACCGTGTTGCCATCACCTGGACAACACCGAAAACACTACGCCCCAAAAGCTGATGTTCATCTGGTTCCCTATGCCGACCGGGATGCCTTGCGGCACACCCTGGAGCGCTTTTTGCCCGGTTTATCCGGTGATGCAGCCTCTGTTGGGTACATTGCCTTTGAACCCGCACCCATTGAGCATCCAGCGGTGATTGTCAACGTGATGCCAGCCAGACCCAGATCCTTTGCGCGAGCCTTATATGCCGTTTTTCACGCTATGGAAGATGCCGGAGTGGCCCACCTCATCATTGAAGATGTCCCGCCTGAATCAGCCTGGAATGGCGTCCGCGACCGGTTACACCGCGCCGCCGTTCGTTGAAAAAGGGCGTATTCTCAGACTTCTGGTTTGGATTGCGTCGGTGCTTGCAATGATGGTGTGGGTTTGGTTTGCCGCACCCGCCAATCTGGCAGCCCAAATGCCGGAATCCAGACGCCAGACCCAGAAATCTGACCGAAAGCACCCGGTACCCTCTTCTGAAGACTGGTCTTCATTGGAAAATACATCTGAGCGGCTGCGGGCGCCTGATGCACCAGATGAAGCCGAGCGCTTTTATCTCAAAAAGCGAGTTCCGTCTGGCGCTCTCTTTCCGGTTGAACAATTGATGACTGGGAAACGCCAGATCGCATCGTTGCCATTGTTTTCGAGTCGGTTGGGACGTTCGCTGTCAGTTCGTGCCGATTAGTTCACGCTCAAGGCTCAGGTTGGGATTTCAGGTTGGGAGTCACGTGGACCAGGGAATATCGGAGGCCGCACCTGAGTCCTGGTTATTGATCCGGTTGATGCTCAACCACTCTATGCCGGTGCCACTTCCGGAGGTATGTGGAAGACCAGCAACGGCGGTCAATCGTGGCAACCGCTTGGGGATTTTCTGGCCACAATGCACTGGCTCTGGATGCGAAGTCATCGCCCGCTGCTCGCGTGCTCTATGCCGGAACGGGGGAAGGATACTGACAAGTCCTTTCTTTCCAACACTGGCCTGGCGAAACACAAAATCCGGAAGAAGTAAAAGAAGTCCTGCCAAAAACGCTCTATCAGTATCGGGTACGGGCAGTTACCAGTGATGACACTTCAGATTCTTCAGCCGAAACGACCGTGCCGCCCCCCAGTGGCACCTCCCCAAATTGCAGAGATTGCCCCCAGGAAAGCCAAACCGGGAAAACTGGTGACGATCACTGGGAACAATTTCGAAAATGGAGTGGTCTTTTTTGGGCAACTTCGGGTAAGCTTAGTGACTGCTTCTGCAACCCGGCTTCAATTTTTGGTTCCACAAACCCCACGCGGAGACGTGATTATCGCGATCACGACCCCAGGGGGCAGAGCGCAAATAAACTTCAGGGTAAAATAGCAGTTCCTAAATTGGGCATTGAAGGAACTAGGCGCTCAGCGTATATTCCTTCAGCACACATCATTCACTATTATCCAGCGTGTCAAAATTGAGTTCACTTTTGAGGAATGCACAGTCAGAGTCATTCTGGGGCAGCTTTTTTCGTTAGACTGATGGACTGTGATGAGCCATACACGCGCTACTGCAGGGGATTTGGAAACTAATGACTGTCGATCAACTGAAACCAGACACCATGCTCTCTGGCCGCTATCGGGTTGTCAAACGCATTGGCGGTGGCGGGATGGGGAATGTTTATCTCGTTCAGGATACGCGGCTCAATAACCGGCAACGGGCCCTCAAGGAAATGATCGGTTCGTTTGCAGACGATTCGAGTCGGCAGAAGGCAGTCCAGGATTTCCATCGTGAAGCAGAATTGCTGGCTAGCCTGGAGCATCCGTCGATTCCAACCATTTATGATTATTTTGACGCTGACGGGCGCTACTACCTGGTCATGAAATTTGTTCCTGGTGGTGACCTGGAAGTCAAAATGCGCAAAAACGGCGGCAAGATCGAAGAACGCCAGGTGGTTGAGTGGGCAATTCAAATCTGTGACGTCTTACACTATATTCATAATCAAAATCCACCAATCATTTACCGTGATCTGAAGCCTGCAAACCTCATGATTGATGACACCATGCAGCCAGAACGTCTGGTTCTGGTTGACTTTGGAATTGCCCGGTTTGTGGCGCCGACCCAAAAAGGAGTCACTGCCATTGGGACGATGGGGTATGCACCGCCGGAATTGTTTGCCGGGAAAGTTGAACCTCGTTCGGATGTGTATTCGCTTGGGGCGACGATGTTTCACCTGTTGACCGGTGTGAATCCACAGGACAACCCGCTTTTGATTTTTGACTTCAATAAAAACCCGCGTCCGTGTGAGTTAAACCCGGCGCTGACACCTGAAATTGATAGCATTTTGTGCCGTTCGGTTGAACATAAAGCCTCAAAACGCTTTTCAGCGGCTGAAATGAAGGTGGCACTCGAAGAGCACTTAAAGTTTTTGGATAGCCCACGACCAGCCAAGACCGCTATGGCACCAAACGCTACGCCACGGCTGGTGATGCTTGAGCCACCCATGAATGTCGCGTTTACACTCGAAAAAGAAACCCACCTGATCGGGCGCACTGATATGTATTCTGGGATTTTTCCAGAGATTGACCTGACGCCGTTTGAGAAAGAGACCAAAGTCTCACGCCGCCACGCGACGATTTATCGCAAAGGCGATCAGTTCTATATTGAAGATTTAAAGAGTTCAAACGGAACGTATGTGGGGAATCTGCGGCTGACGGCTCATCAACCCTATCTGCTTCAAAACGGCGACGAGCTTCAGTTTGGCGGGACCAAACTGGTGTTTAAAGCTCAGTAACTGACACGGTGGCAGGGTGACAGGGTGACATTTCTTCGAAAACCCTGAACCCTGAACCCTGAACCCTGAACCCTGAACCCTGAACCCTGAGTTCCTACGAATACCCGGTGAGGGACGGCAACCGCCCGGTTGACGATTTCAAAATTTCCATCCGCCCACGCTCGACTTCAGCCATAAACATTTGAATCTTCATCCGGTCCTTGCGACCGGGTGTGGCTGAGTCTTCGACCCCGGAAGACACATCCACGCCATAGGGCTTGACTGTCCGAAGGGCCGCCGCGACGTTTTCAGGTGTCAAGCCGCCGGACAGAATGATGCGGGCATACTGTTTGGCTGCCGCCGCAATACGCCAGTCAAAGAGTTTCCCCGTGGTGTTGTCTTCGGAATAGCCTTCAAGCAGCACTGCACTGACCGGAAAGCGACGAATATCTGAAAAATCGAAGCTCTCGCCAACGCGCATGGTTTTAATAAGTCGCCACTGGCTAAACTGCTGGCAATAGCCAGGGCTTTCATTGCCATGGAGTTGCAGGATGCTGACCTTGGCGGTTTGGGCAATCGTGGTCACGGCTTCAAGATTGAATTCGTTGTGAAAGACCCCAACCAGTGGAACAAAGGGCGGGAGTTTTTCAACGATTTCACGCGCCGAGGATGGGGCAATATACGACGGGCTTTTGTGGTTAAAGATAAACCCGAGCGCATCCGCACCATAATCAAGCGCCAGCGCTGCATCCTGATATGAAGTAATTCCGCAGATTTTCACCTTGACCATAGGGCCTCCGGTTGGTCGGCAGGGAGTCGAACCAGACAATGTCAGGTAGCGGTCCAATGGCGAGTCGCTTGAGAACAGGATCTATTCAACCAGCACGGAACCGGCGTCAAATTCACCATCTCGAGTTGCCTCTGGCAATTTGGGTTCCCTCTGACTGGTTAAAGACTCGCTCCTTGCCACTCGCCATTCGCGTTTAAGTTGGTTATTTCCGCTTTGGACGACTGTCATGAGTAACCGGCAGTGTCTCGTTGACGCTTGAATGTGGACGTGGGATCACGTGCACGCTGATCAATTCACCAACCCGGCGAGCGGCAGCCGCACCCGCATCGGTGGCTGCTTTGACGGCGGCCACATCGCCGCGCACAATGGCGGTGACAAACCCGGCGCTGATTTTTTCATAGCCGATCAAGGTGACATTGGCTGCTTTGACCATGGCGTCTGATGCTTCAATCACGGCTACCAGGCCCTTTGTTTCAACCATTCCAAGTGCTTCCATAGGTATTTTGGATTCCTCGCTACTGTAAGATTCTCAAGAGAAAAAAATCGCTGGTACTGCCAAAAAAGCAATCCAGTTTGAAAAAAAGATGTGTGTGATGGCGCGCGGTTTGAGTGAAATGGAATTGAACAACTGTCGAAAAAGTTACCGCGCTGTTTGATACAACCTTTGTTGCTCGAATGCAAGTCTTGTCGCGCGATCAATCAAATCAATTAATTCGCGGCGTGTCAAAGTAATTGTTTCATTAAGTTTTTCGTCTGACGGACCAGATGGTGGTGCTGAGGGCCGTGAAGCGGTCTCTGATGACTCACAGTGAAACCCCGGTAAGTCTGCCGAATACGAGCACGACTGGCAGCGCATTTCCGGTGGCATAAACCCGCCTTTTTCCCGAACTTCAATCAATTTGGCAATCATCGGCGGTGTCAGTGGGCGGCCTCCACCAAGCAAATGGGCCACCAGGCTGATGCGCGCAAAATGCTCAAGCGTTTCCATCCGGTTAAAGGCTGTTTCAAGGTCTGGTCCATAGGCGACGGCGCCGTGATTTGCCATCAGCAAGGCATCATGTTTGTGGCACAGTCGGCGGAGGGCATCCGGCAGCTCTTTGGTTGATGGGGTGCCATATTCGGCCAGTGGAATGCAGCCCAGGGTGAGCACTACTTCTGAGACCAGCGCCTGATCAAGCGGCAGTCCGGTGGCGGCAAAGCCAGTGCCAACCGGAGGATGCGCGTGAACCACGGCATACACATCAGGGCGTTCTTCATAAATCGCAATGTGCATGGCCAGTTCGGAGGAGGCTCGCAACTGGCCCGCGACATGTTCGCCCTTGAGCGTTGTTTTGACGATCATGTCTGGGGTTAAAAGCCCTTTGTTTTTGCCTGACGGTGTGACAAGCAAAAATCCATCGGGCGTGCGAACGCTCACATTGCCATCTCCGGCAACAATATAGCTGCGTTCATAAAGTCTTCGCCCGACTTCAACAATCTGGGCGGACAGGTGCTGGTGTGTTGTATCCATTCGGTTGAAATCAGTTGTGATGGCTGAAAGCTGAATCTGCAGTCACTTCGGGATTGGCCTCAGCAGGAGGGAAGTCTCTGCACGCCTCATATTATACAGGCATCTGAAGGCTGGCAAGGAGTCCATTCACCAGGCTTCTCTATGGGCTGAAGGCATCGGGCTGAAGAAAATGGGCTGAAGAAGATGGGTTGAAGGCATTGGGCTGAAGAAAACGGGCTGAAAGGAGTCTGATGCCGAGCCATCATAAAATTTGCTATTCCGGACAAAAACAGGTACAACACCCCAGTTTTCTCAAAGCCAGGAACAGATGCGAGCATCGGTGCCACCCGGTCAACAAACTGAGCACGTGGTTGATCAGTTGAACTTCAGTCAACCAGAGTGATCTGTCCTTGATCGTGAGGGCACAAGGTATCTGGTGCTGATACCAGTCAGTCGTCAGTCGTCAGTAGTTCGCTAAGTTTATCTGGTTAAATCACTTGATTGTTTCCTCATCCAAGAACTTTATTGCAAATGAGTCGTCCCTGCTTTTGAGAAAGCTCTCCGGCTTTAGATCCCTTCACCTACGCCTCCTGCACCCCTTTAAACACCATCAGGATCGAATCAGTTTTTCGATTCGTCATTGGCTGCACACCTGTTGCCATCGCAATTTTTTAATGACTGGCCTGGTACTGGTGTGGTGTGTGGAGGTAGGTGACAAGCTGATTAAAACTTTTTTGGATGGGCAACGTTGTCGTGTCCAAAGCAAGTCAAAGGCGACCAATGAGCCATTAACATGCTGTTCAGAAATATGTGGTACCAAAGGCAAACTGTGAGCACGCAATAGTTTGCAGATACAACAACTATTCACCGAAAGGATAAAACATCTATGAACGCAGGCCGGGTAGTTTGTCAAAACGAACAAGCTATTTCATTGAGTGGGAATAGAAAAACTTTAGCTCAGGAGAAAATAAAAATGAAAACAGTTGGTTTACGAATCAACTGTTTGGTTTATCTGGTGATGCTGATGGCTTTGGCGGGATTTGAAACGGCCAATGCTCAAACGGTCAGTACCTTTGTCAGTGGGCTCTCTGAACCAAACGATGTTGCTTTTGACTCGACAGGTAATATGTATGTGGCAGCGATGAGGAGTAATAAGATTTTAAAAGTGACTCCGGCTGGGGGTGTTTCTACGTTTGCCGGTAGCGGGACTTATGGCTCCCAAGACGGTCCTGGGGCAACGGCACAATTTGCATTTCCTACCCACGTGACAGTTGACTCAACTGGGAATGTGTATGTTTTAGACAGCGATCCATATTATCCCATTCGGAAGATAACCCGGGATGGGACTGTTTCCACCTTAAAACCGGCTATAAGAATTCTTTCCACTCCGCCCCGCATTAGTAATACGTTGGTTGTTGATCCTGCGGGAAACTTGTTCTTCTTCTGGGCAAGGGAGCTTTACAAATTTACACCCACTGGACAGACCACAATCGTGGCGGGGTCATTTTCTAATTCAAACATTGTAGACGGTGTCGGGACCTCAGCCTACTTTCGTAACCCGACGGGACTGGCCATAGACTCGCAGGGAAATCTCTATACCCTCGACTTTAATGAAGCAAGTGGGACACGCTTCGTACGAAAGATAACCCCGAACTATACAGTGAGCTCGATCGCATTGTCGGAACCGCGTCAATTAGTTGATATAGCGGTTGATAGCACGGGAACTCTCTATATAACCGGTGGAAGCGTTTCGAAGAATATTGTGAAAGTGAATAATGTGAGCGCGGTGAGTATCCATGCCGGAACGGGTGCTGCTGGGGCAACTGATGGACCTGCTTCCAGCGCAACGTTTGCGTCTCCCTGTGGTGCTGCAATCTTCGGTAACTTCCTCTATGTGGCAGATTCCGGGAACGGCAAGATTCGAAAGGTAGACGTCACATTGCTCACCCGAAAGAACGTGGCCCTGGCTTCCAATGGAGGCGTCGCGAGTGCTTCATCAACGGGCAATGAAACGAGCGTCCCGTCCTCCGCGACCATTAATGGAGAACAAGCCGGAACGAATTGGGCCAAGGGGAGTGGTGGTTGGCAGGATGCCACCAAAGACGTGTATCCCGACTGGGTCCAGATTGATTTCAATGGCCTGAAGTCCATTGAGGAAATCAATGTTTTCACGACCCAGACGAATTATGTTCTTAATCCGGTTACCCCGACGCCAACGATGACGACTTCAAGCGGGATAAAAGATTTTGAGGTTCAGTATTGGAATGGCTCAAGTTGGGTAACGGTTCCAAACGGCACTGTCACCGGCAACACCCTGGTCTGGAGAAAATTCACCTTTTCAGCGATCCCAACCTCCAAAATTCGTGTCCAAATCAATAATGCGCCAGGTAGCAGCCGAATTACCGAGATCGAAGCCTGGGGGTTGAATTAATGAGGGTTCAGGGTTTAATTCGAAG
>DAOQNB010000009.1:0-11938 GCA_035335845.1 Acidobacteriota bacterium
TCATTCTTCATTCTTCATTCTCAATTCTTCATTCTTCATTCTCAATTCTTCATTCAGTAAGTTCCTTTTCCCAACGCATAATCAATGATTCCCCGGAGCTTCCAGTAAGCGGACATCTGGCGGTATCCAATCGCATGCGTTGAGGCTACAAGGATTAACTTCAGTAATCTTCCTGGTTTTCGAATCGAACGACTTGAAAATTCTTCACTTAAGACCGCGCCAATTGACTGGACCAGGGCAAATGTCATCATCGCAAAAATAAAGAACATCATTTCTGATGGTTCAATCGCTCCCAACACACCCATCACAAAAACCAGCCCAAACCCAATCAATTCAATCACTGGACCCAAAATATCGATCAGGAAAAAGACCGGGTAGGACAGGCTCCGCCACCAAAAATCGCCATGAGATTTAAAAATTAACTTCCAATGAGTTATCAGGGATCGAAAGGCCAGGCGCTGCCAGTTTCGTTGGGCCTGTCCAATGACATTTAAATCCTCTGGAACTTCAATCCTGGCCAGAATATCAGAGAGGAACACGACCCGACGCGGCAGCTTGCGTTTGTCTTGATACTGAATATGCAGCAGCAGGTTAAAGCTCACTTCCTCGCTCATTGGATCATACCCACCGGCAGCCACAACGTCTGACTTGCGGAGCAATCGAGGAATGCCACCTGAGACGGGAACACTACCCAACCAGTTCCGAGCGAGCCAGCTTGAATGAAAAGCGCTCATTCGGTCAACGCGTTGCAGGTTCTGGATCCAGGTTGAAAGGTCGTCCTCGGCAAACGTAGCCCCAAAAATGCTGACGGTTGGGGCATATCGTGTGATGGGTGACGACTCAACCACCGGGACATCAGGTGATTCTGAAGAGTCCTGATTGCGGCCCAGCCCGATTTCTGAATCCGGTATCTCCAGGTTGATATCCCCAGTCAGAGCAGCCAGGCTGCTTACCGCCACCGTGTTGGTGTGGTCTTCGATAAACCCTTTTGCCAATCTGACCAGCGCCCGGGACTGCAAAATTGTATCTGAGTCTTCAGCCAGCACCAGAGGATATTGAGTCAGGTTCAGCGCAAAGTTCAGTGAATCACCACGCCCACTCCAGGGTTTATCAACGACGGTCAGGTTTGGGTAAAGTGCTGACGTGTACACATTGCCATCAGTTCGCGTTGGTAGAGTCCGACAAATCACCTTATTCACCGGGTGCAGATCAAATGATGATTGCAGAATCTGCTGTGTCGCATCAGTTGACCCATCATTAACCACGACCAGTTCAAAGGTGGGATATTCAAGCTTGAGCAGACGTTCCATCCGTTCAGTAATGGTTCCCGCTTCATTATGAACCCAGACAATGAGTGAAATAGGCGGGACACGGAGTGAATAGGGCAATAACCATCCCTGACCAAGTTGCTGGCTCAGGCTATAGACCCGGATTTGAACCACTGACACGATCATCTGGATCATTCGGATCAGGCCAGCAACCAGGATAAAGCCAAGCAAGACAACAAACAGGTCATGAATAGCACGGGAGAAGGCTGAACTGGTTGCCTGTCGGCTCCCCAAACTGAGTTCCAGTGCAAAAAATACCACTCCCAAAATCAGCGGGCTTAACAGAAACAACCAGCCACCGAACCGGCTAAACCGTCCGGCAAAGCTGGTATCCCGGTGAGGAAAATTTTCAGTTCGCAGTCCAAGATTTTCCATGGGCAAGTATGGTTTGACGAAATGAGTTTTCCGTCGGTCAAAAGAACTCGGTAGTGAGAGGAACCATTGTTAAGTGGCACGTGGTGGCGAGTACCTGGGTTCGGGTGACGAGGGGGAGCGGTCTTCAAACAGATTGAAGTGTTTCCCGATTGCTCAGCTATCCCTGCTCCATTACCTGCCTGGCCATTTCGCGAGCAAACCGATCTTGACTTCGTTGAAGGTGGTCCAGTGCTTCGTATCCAAATTCACCAAATTGTTTTAAGGCAAAAGCGGCATTATGCCGGACCCAATATGCTTCATCAGACACCGCCTGAGCTAGCAACGGAATTGCGTCGAGCACCTGCATTTCGCCAAGAGCACGTGCCGTTACAGCCCGAACTTCCCAGGCTGGATCTTTTAAACAGCGCAGAATGACCTCAAGTTCATCATGGGATTCGATCCCGAGTGCGGTTAAGGCTCGGACCGCCCGGGCGCGAATATCAACCGAGTCAGACTTGAGTAAATCATCCGCCGCCTGGCGACAGGCACGTGGGTTGAGCCGATTGCGGGCCCGTTGACCAAATTCAGACAGCAAATCAAGGACCGTGGCTGAAATCCGCTCGCGCCGATCACGTTTGGGACCGGAAGCCCGCAGGAGATCAAGCAACGGAAGCGTTAATTCGCCAGTCATTCCAAGCAAACAGTTTGCGGCATGCATCAATTCCCAGCCATTGGCATCAGCCAGTGAAACGACAATCGGGGAAACCGCACGATCATCTCCGATTTCAGTCAATGCCCAGATCGCCATCAACCGAACCTCTTGAGATGGGTCACGCAACGCGGTTGTCAAAGTTTCAATGGCCGACGCACATCGCATTTGCCCAAGCCGATAGGCAGTGCGTGCCCGCTCATACCAGGGTTTTTTAGTATCACGCAGAATCTGCATATCCTCTGCCTGCATCCCGGTGCCTTCATACAATTCGGCCAATCGCCAGCGGTCTTCATCCGACAACACCCGTGATAATTCGGTCATGACTTGCTTCAAGACCGCCGTTTCGTCCTGTGATTTTGGTTTGAGGGGTTTGACGACCCAGGTCAATCCGTTGTTATTGGGGTCGGCCAATTCACGAATCGCGGTGAGGAGTTTTGATCGGGTCGTATCCCGCATATCGAGCCGAATCCGGTCCCGCCAGGCAGTATATGATCGAATCCCGAGCAGAATCACCACCCCAATAACCAGCACAATCAGAAGCCCGGTGAGCCCCCAAACAAGGAAAGGTGCGAGCGACTCCATAGCGAATGCTCTTTAAAGTTGCTAAAAATAGTTGGCGAAGATGAGACGATGCCAGTGGATAGCAATGACAGATTGGTTGCAGACTTGGGTATCCTAGACCATGATTGCAAAAATTGAAACGTGGAGCGCTGAAAGAATCAGTTTTCTCACGTTGTAAGTGCCTGTTTTTTTCCTGTTGTGAGCAAAAATTGTGTCTCTCCACCGGTCAGAATGGCAATCAGACCGGCACTTGCTCAGATTGCGATTTTCGACAAAAGTCTCTTTTTCTTTACTTCATGCTGGAGTTCCAACCAGTTTTGCCCTTACCTGGGCATCACTGATCCCGGCACGGATGGCAGACATTCCTGGTCGCCAGCCATATTTTATCGTCAGGCACATCACTCGTTATGGCATCTTCTCCTTTTTCCAGTCGGACCAATTTCCGGGAAATCATTGTTCTGGCGTTAGATGCGCTCAATGCCCATCGCTTGCGTAGTTTTTTAACCATTTTGGGAGTCATTATCGGTGTTTCAACGGTCATCGGGATGGTCTCGATCATTCAGGGACTCAACCGGGCGTTTGCCAACCAAATTGAATCCCTGGGGTCAAATACCATTTTTATTTCCAAATTTGACCCGAGCTTCCGCCGAACACGAACCAGTGAAGAACGCCAGCGCAAAGATCTGACCGTCGAAGATGGGCTGGCGATTGGTCGTGAAGCGCCATCCATTCTGTCAGTATCACCTGAGCGCCGACGCAACAATATTTCACTCCGATATGAAGCCCGAGTCATGGATACGTCTCAATTAGCCGGGGTTTTACCGACCTATGAGATTACCCGAAGTAACTACACGGCGGGCGGGCGGTTTTTCTCCGACATGGATGTTGTTCATCGCACTGAAACCTGTGTCTTAGGAATGGATGTGGTGGATGCGCTGTTCCCAAATGATGACCCGATTGGAAAGGTTATCCGCATGGATGGTCACCCGCTCAAGGTGATTGGCGTACTCGAACGGATGGGAAATTTCTTTGGGCAAACCCGTGATAATGTGATTTTGGTTCCATTGACGACCTTTGAAAAATACTACTCAGACTTTTCCGAACAGGGTGGCTCGTTTTTCTTTGTTATTGCGCGTCCACGGAACCGGCGCATGGTTTCGCGGGCCGTCGAACAAATTACCGATGTGTTGCGCCGGCGGCGAAATGTTCCCTTTGGGGAAAAAGACAACTTTGGAATTTCCACTCAGGATAGCTTGCTCGACATCTATAACCAGCTCACCGGCGCGACGGCCCTGGTATTAACCGCCGTTTCCTTTATTTCACTTGGAATCGGAGGCATTGGGGTAATGAATATTATGCTGGTATCGGTGGTTGAACGCACCCGGGAAATCGGTGTCCGTAAAGCCCTTGGCGCTCGCCGGGTTGATATTCGACAACAATTTTTGCTGGAAGCTGTCACCCTGACCGGAATTGGGGGAATCATTGGTGTGATAGTCGGACAGACCATCAGTTTACTCATCAATCGGTTTTCCCCCCTGCCCTCAACGGTTCCCTGGTGGGCGATGGCGGCTGGACTCACTGTTTCAGTGGTTGTCGGATTATTTTTTGGACTCTACCCGGCAATTAAAGCATCTGAATTATCTCCGATTGAGGCGCTTCGATATGAATAGCTGCTGGTTTTTCGTGCTTTGAACACATTGGCTTCCAGTCACCAGATACTGGGCGACAACCTGGTCAGTGAAGACACGTTTCCTGATACAATTGAAATTTTTGGACAAACAAATTTCCCTTGATAAAAAGAAAGGCGACAGGAACGATTACTTGTTCTCTTTCGCCGGTTCACTTGCAGGTGGGGTTGAAGGTGGGGTCGAAGGCTGGCTGGCTGGAGGTGGGGCAGGGGAAGGTTGAGCAGGGGCGGTTGGAGTTGGTTTTGGCTGGGCAGGAGGTGATTCAGCCGCAGTTGGCGCCGTATTTTTCCGATACAGCAAAAAAGCCACCACGATCAAGGCAAGCATGAACAGACTGGCAGCAATAAGTTTCGAATTGTTTTGGTTCTGGCGGACAGGTGTCGGAAGCGCCGGCATGGGTGGAGAAGGGGCCGGTGGTGGTGGTGCAACTGACGGTTGTCCGCTTGCCGCTGCAACTTCATAGAGTTCAGCCACGACTGCCGCTGATAAAACGGCAGTCGTGGTTGGAACGGTCAATGGGCCTGTGGCCTTGTTTTGCGCGTCAAGCGTATCTTTTTCATAAATCAGCAGGCTTTCATCAATTTCATCCGGGAGGCGTGGATCCCGCTGGATGACTCGTGATTCAAAGTTATTGCTATCGGTCGGGGCATCCAGGCCCTCGCCTGAAAAATGCATCAGCATGACGGTGATATTGTCTTCCCCGCCCCGCTCATTGGCTGTTTGAATCAACTTGCGGCAGCCTTCGGTGAGGTCTCCGTTGCAGGCATTGAAAATCTGAAGCATTTCAGGCCCGCGCACCTTACCGGATAAGCCATCGCTACAGAGCAACAAAATGTCATCCCGCTGTAATTGCACACAATCCACGACCACAATGACTGAGGAAGTTGCCCCGAGCGCCTGCAGAATCACATTCTTGTAGTGGTGGCTTTCAGCCTCCTCTTCCGTAATATGCCCGGCTTCAACCAGTTGACTGACCAGCGATTGATCTTTCGTCATCTGGGCAATCCGGCCATTGCGAATCAGATAGGCCCGTGAATCTCCGATTTGAGCCAGATACAGCGTTGTGTGGTCAACACCAGCCGCCGTAAAGGTGGCGCCCATCCCGGCATATTCAGCGTGTGACTGGCTTTTGCTATTAATCAGGAGATTGGCTTGCTCAACTGAGAGTCGAAGACGTTCATGGAACGGGAACGGCTGAAATTTTGGATTTGCTTGAAATTGAAGCATCCAATCTCGAACCGCAGTCACCGCCAACTGGCTGGCAACCTCACCGGCTAATGCCCCGCCCATCCCATCAGACACGGCAAACAGTGATCCATATCGGCCTTGAGTATAAGAAAGCAACTCGGTGGGCGGTGCATCATGGTCTGCGGTCCAGGTCGCAGCCGTACTCAGATCAACCACCAGAAAATTGTCTTCGTTTCCCTGGCGTACCATGCCCACGTCCGTTTGAGCATACATCCTGATCAACACAGTTTTTTCACTATTTGTATTTTCGAGTGTCATAGGCAGGCAAGCCTTACGTCAAATGATTGCGGTGTCAGTGATCCATAAACAGTGACGTTATTCCCACGGTACATGGTGGGAATTCCTTAGTTGACCTCATGCCGATCAATCTGGGAGTCAGGCAAATTTTGACCTCTGCCTGCAATTTGACAAAAACAACCCCGGCATTGATGCGTCATCAAGTCCTGAGTGAATTACCCTCAGTGTGCAGCCACGGTGAGGGCAACTCTGATCCCTTGAAGTCAGTGAGTTCTTTTTACCTATGGTTGTCTGATTAGGCAACCCTAAAAAGAGGAGACAGTCTTCATTTCAGCCTGAAGGTGCAGAAACTTCAAACCTGTCTTTCTTTCAAGCAAAACCCGTGGATAGTGCAACTGGCAGATGCGAGTGATCTAAAACTTCCCTGGTGATGAAGAGTGCCCAGGTACATTCTGCTTTTCCTGAAAAAACCAGAGCCGATTTGACCTGTTTTTTTCTATCATTTGATCTCAAACAAGGTTGGATCATCGAGATTTGGAAAAAAAGAACCTGCTGGGACGGAAACGTGATGTTGGAAATGATCTCAAAATGAATGTAGAGCTGGCTTCAGGTTGAGCAGTGTGAAGAGTATGTCACCCTATTCGCCGCCGATTATAGCCAAGCTTTTTCTGGGAGCCTAGCGTGAAATCAGTTCACATTGAAAAACAGTTGCCTCTGGCGGTTCTAAAGAGCTGGCTGGCTGGCTGATCAGATGAAACTCACCCTGAGTTGTGGCCAAATTCGTGGTGAGTCGAGGTTATATCAGACGGCTGGAACGCGATGAACTGAAAGCATTTTCTCGAAACAACCGACTGGCGAACAAGAGCAGATTCTAAAGCAATGCCAGCGCTTGATCCAGATCTGCAATCAAGTCTTCCCCATCTTCAATCCCAACCGATAAGCGAATTAAGGTATCAGTGATGCCAAGCCGTTGGCGATCTTCATCAGGCACACTGGCATGGGTCATTGACGCCGGATGGCAAACCAGGCTTTCAACCCCTCCCAGAGATTCTGCCAGTGCAAAAACCCTCAACCCTTCAAGCACTTTCCGGGCTTGATCAATACCGCCTGACGCCTCAAAAGCCAGCATGGCCCCAAACCCGTCCATTTGCCGACAGGCCAGTTCATACTGTGGATGGGTTGGAAGTCCCGGATAATACAGGCGGGTTACTTTTGGATGGGTGCTCAGATAGGCGGCAACGGCCCGTCCATTGATATCGTGTTGCTTCATGCGAACCGCCAGGGTCTTGATCCCCCGCAAGGTCAACCAGGCATCAAATGGCGAAATAATGGCCCCAGCCGCGTTCTGAATATAGGCCAGTTTTTCGTGAACTTCTTTGGAAGTCACCACCGCTACGCCTCCCACACTATCGCTGTGGCCATTGAGATATTTGGTCGTTGAATGAACCACAATATCGGCACCACACTCAATTGGTCGCTGGAGGTACGGTGACATAAAGGTGTTGTCAACCACCACCTGAATTTCCCGTGGTCGAGCAATTTCTGAAAGCGCCCGCAAGTCACACAACCGCATCACCGGGTTGGTTGGTGTTTCCAAAAACATCATGCGGGTGTTTGGCTGGATGGCATCAGCCACAACCCCAGGATCAGTGGTATCAATATAACTGAACCGCAATCCAAATTTGGTCAACACCTTGTCAAACAAGCGATAGGTGCCGCCATAGGTATTGTCTGAAACCACCACGTGATCGCCCGCTTTGAGCAATGTCGTCATGACGGCGTGGATGGCAGCCATCCCTGAAGCAAACGCGCAGGCCCCAACTCCTTTTTCCAGAATGGCTATATTCTCTTCGAGCGCTGCCCGCGTGGCATTGTGTGTCCGGGCATACTCATAGCCTTTGTGTTTGCCCAGGCCCTCCTGGACATAGGTTGAGGTTTGATAAATTGGAACAGTGATCGAACCAGTGGTCGGGTCTGGGGCTTGACCCGCGTGAATAACATCTGTTGCGATTCCCATAATTCATTCTTTCGCCAGCGACTGAAGGTCAACCTGGATCAACGCCAATTGTTGAGAGAGAACACAGGTTACTTCTGCTGGCTGGTGGAGGGGGTCTCATTCATCAAAAAGATAATTCGAGATGAGGTGGTTTTGACACCAGGTTATTCGTCAAAAATACCCTTGCTCATATACCGTTCAGCGCTGTCAGGAAGAATGGTGACAATGTTTTTCCCAGGCCCTAGCTGCTTTGCAAGCTGGATGGCAGCAAATACATTGGCGCCACTCGACCCACCACACAACACACCTTCCTGGGCTGCCAGAGCACGCACGGTGGCAAAGGCATCATCATCCATTACAGCCACAATTTTGTTGCACACTTCCTGATCAAAATTACCTGGAATAAAACTGGTGCCAATGCCTTCAACTCGATGTGGTCCCAGTTGCCCACCGCCCAAAACCGAGCCCTGGGTCTCAACCGCAATACAGACAGCCTGGGGATTGCGCTCACGCACATACCGCGCCACGCCACTAAAGGTGCCAGCCGAACCACACCCGATCACCACCGCATCCACTTTCCCGTCAAGCTGCTCATAAATCTCACGGCCAGTCGTTTCATAGTGGTAGCGCGGATTTGCCGGGTTGCTAAATTGTTGCGGAACAAATGAGTCGGGAATCGTCTTTGACAATTCAAACGCTTTATCAATGGCCCCCTGCATCCCCAATTCATTTGGAGTGTAGACAATTTCACCACCCAAAGCCTGGGTCACTTTCATTTTCTCAATGCTGTATCCTTCGGGGACACATAAGACAATTCGGTAGCCCCGGGCCCGCCCAATCAAGGCCAGGCCAACGCCGGTATTGCCAGCGGTTGGTTCGATAATCGTGCCACCAGGTTTTAAGAACCCCTGTCGTTCAGCATCGGTAATCAACCCCATCGCCGCACGATCTTTGATGCTACCACCAGGGTTTAAATATTCAAGTTTTCCGTACACATTGGCTGCTCCGGCTGGAACAATGTGCTTGAAGCGGAGAAGCGGGGTTTTCCCGATCAGTTCAGTAATATCTTCTGTTACACCTAGAGCCATAGCTTTACAAGCGCCTTTCGTTTACCCGTTCGAAGATTTTTGGCTGAATCAACCAAAATTGCTGCGCAGTCCTCCAGCCCATCATCCGCAGTCGAATTCCTCTGTGGCGGATTTGATGAGGAATGAAGAACGGCATCCATTTCAGTCTGTCGTGCCGACAATTGCAAACACCTCTGCCCATCGCGGTTAGGATTCAGGGGAGAGGTTCAAAACAAGCACCAAAGTTGTAACCGGCTTCTTCTAACCCGGACCTCAGAAGAAAGGATGAGGGATATGTAGACGGGTGGGGTGAAAAAAAATGTGCAAGATAAAAAGATCGCCAGCTAAACAGTTGGGAAGACTGTAGCTGGCGATATTACCTCAGGGGGGAAAGGGTGTCAAATTACCCCCAATTCGGTGGCTTGAAAAAACAGAAAAGCCTGAATGGTTTCCCTATTTTATTGACCAAGCAAGAGTTACGACAGGTCACGGCGATGATCAGGGCTGATTGAAATTTCTTCAGCCTCATTACGCTCGCGGGTGAAGAGCAAATACCCGACGCCAACCACAATCACAAAGGCCAGCATAATGATGATCAAAAATGGCCAGGGGACTGCCGGATTTCCTTTTTCAGTGCCCGAAAAAGCAAGCAGAAAAATCGGGCCAATCACGAGACTGACCAGCCCAACAATCGGAGCGGCAGTGCTGATCCAGTCATAGGTCGGTGTGGCAATGCGCTCACCAACCAGAGCCCCAGCCAGCGCAGCAATCACCACGGCGGTCATCGCCAAAAGAAGGCTCATCACGGCGCCTTTTTTGAGTGCGTAGGCCATCAACAGCACGTCGGCAAATTGAAGGGTACCATCACCGGCCTGGCTGGTACTTAATGCGGAAATGGTCGTGTTGAGGGTAATTGCCAGTAGCGAAACCAGCAACGGCTCTAAAATAATCACGTGGTCAGCTAACAGCCCCATGACCAAACCACCGCCAAAATAGGCTGCCAGCGTAAATCCCAACATGATGTAAAAAGTGGTTTCTGGGAAACTTTGTCCCAGTTTGAGTCCAAGGTATGCAGCCAGAAACTGCATGCCGAACATAATCCCAAACCCGAGCAGCAATCTTTTCCATCGTTCGTTCATGGTGGGTCTCCTCTACGGTGAAACTGTCACGATGTTGGTCTTGCTCCAAAATGTGTTGCAGGTAGCCGCCTACCTGAGTCAGATCATTGTAAGGTACTGCGAGTGCAAAGCCTGAAGGGGTGACAAGGAATGAAATGAGATTCTGTTTGGTGTTACGAAATACAGGGTACCGATGTTTGTCCAAGTTTCCCAAAATCTTGGTTTTAAACGGGTTTATTGCGGATAGCAATGTACGTTGATGCACTGACTGGTGTCAATTGCCTGGTGAGTACTCAAAACGAGAAATCAAAGGTGCGAATTCTAGACTGAACGATGGTTTAAATTTTTGTTTTTCAAAGAAGCAATCCCTGCATTCCATCAGACGGGTTACGAAACATCGTGAGGCTCCAGCGGCGCTGTCGGAGGAGCTTCAGACATCTGTCGGTCTGAAGGCCACTCCTGGCGAGGCTGATTTAACGAGCCGCTGGGTGTTCGCTCAGATCCATTCCAGTCTTGCCGTAAGGCCCCGGATGTGGAACGCTCGCCAGCCCATTCAGGTGGATAGCGACGATGCAGGTTGCCGGTATTGTAGCGGTCAGTTTTAGCAATTTCATGGACCAGTAAATCAAGCTCAATAAACCGATCAGCGACATCAATCAGGCGTGGTGAAGTATTACCTCGAAACCCGGCAATCTCAACCCGTACACCTTTGTAGGCAACGGCATTGACTGCGTAGGCAAAATCTTCATCTCCGCTGACGAGAATCGCAGTGTCATATTTATCAGCCAGTGACAGCATATCCACCGCGATTTCGACATCGAGGTTGGCTTTCTTGGTGCCATCAGCAAACGTTTTTAATTCTTTTTCAACGACCCGATACCCATTGCGACGCATCCAAAGCAAAAATCCTTGTTGCCGCTCTGCCTGCTGATCTACGCCGGTATAAAAAAAGGCCCGGAGTAGCGTATCATCCCCCCGAAGTATATCCAGCAGTTTGGCATAATCGATTTCAACTCCAACGGATCGTGCAGCGTGAAAGAGGTTGTTCCCATCTATAAAAATTGCAACCTTACCTCGATGAGAAGAGGTAGGGCGACTTGGACGGCCATTTTCGTGCGCCATAGGAAATCTCCTAACGGAAGGCGACATGCAGTGAACGAGATACTTGGTGAAGGATGAGCCAAAATGATTGTATCCTTCGCTCCGTGTAAAGGTCAATTCAGGAGTCTGAAAACCGTCCAGACTTTTCACAAGTTTGCTCAAATACCCGAATCTGGCCCAATAAATTACTTTTTTTCAATATCTTGAAATTTTTATGCTTCCATATCTGGAAAAATCTGAGGGGATTACTTTTCAAGTCAAAGTCCAGCCTAACGCCCCACGGACTCGAATTTTGGGTCAGCACGATACAGCACTGAAACTGGCGCTGGCAGCACCGCCGGTTGACGGGAAAGCCAATGCTGAATGTATCCGGTTTCTGGCAAAATTTTTTGACCTTTCCCGGAGTCAAGTAGACATCCTGACTGGCGAAACCACACGCAACAAAGTTATTCTGTTACGTGGGTTCTCAGCTCAGGCATTTGAAGCCAAACTCAATGAGCTTGAAGGCTGAAGTGGGGCTGAAGACAT
>DAOQNB010000009.1:12038-26024 GCA_035335845.1 Acidobacteriota bacterium
TGGGCTTGGGGCTGAAGACATTGGGCTTGGGGCTGAAGACATTGGGCTTGGGGCTGAAGACATTGGGCTTGGGGCTCAGGGTTGAAGACTTCGGGCTGAAGAAATTTGATTGAGGCGGTTCTTCATTCTTCATTCTTCATTCTTCATTCTTCATTCTCAATTCTTCATTCTTCACTCAAACCCACCCGCTTACGCAGGTGGCACTGACTTCCTCATTTTTCGCCATCTGGCTCAGCACAAACCAGTTGACTGGGTTTCAGTGGTTCTCTATGGTGTGCGCATCATACCAAAAGAACCTCATACTTCATCAATTCACGCATCACCTTTTTCAGCCCAGACAACCAGTACCATCACGGTATTTCGGACAGGTCTGATACGCCTTGAAGGAATTTGTTTATGAACTATATGACCAAAGAAATGCTCAAACGCTATGGACGTATGGCGTTGGGGCAGATTTTCCCGCCGATCTTTCTCAATATTCTCGTGACTTCAGTGTGTGATATGCGGTGCGTACACTGCTTTTTCACCGAAGAACTCGATGACAAAGACCGCAAAAAGCTCCAGATGAAAACCAATAACATCGTTCGCATTAGCGAAACGCTGGGAGGGAATCTGGGCGTGCTGGTGATTGCCGGCGGTGAACCGTTTACCCGTATCGACCTGCCACAGATTGCGCGCGCCTTTTATGAGAACAACAAGCTGGAGTCGATCTACCTGATGTCAAATGGTCAGATCCAAAAGCGGATTCTGCCGGATGTCGAACGCATCCGGAAGGAATGCCCAAATCTGAATGTGACCGTGGCCCTGGGAATTGACGGGCTGGAAACCGAGCACGACAAAATCCGCCAAAAGCCAGGGAGCTGGGCCAAGGCCATTGATACGGCCTTTAAACTCAAGGAACTCAAAAAAGAATATGGTGGCATTGATATTCAAACCTGCACCTGTTTGATGAATTCAAACCAGGATCGCATTTTTGAGTGGTATGACTTCCTCAAACATGAACTGAAGCCAGACAAAATCAACGTCAACTATATTCGGCCCCCTTCAGCCCGCCCGGAAGAACTCAACATTGATCTGAATCGGTATCAGAAACTCTCCAGGCAGATTCTGGATGATTCGTGCAGCGCGTCGTTGAAAAATATCTACACTGGCGATTCAGGATTTTTCAAAGCGGCGATTGATATCTATATGCACGAATTGATTGCCAAAACGCAGGTTGAAAACAAAGCCCAATTGCGGTGCTGGGCTGGAACGGCGGGCGGTGTAATCTATGATGAAGGCACGGTTTCAAGCTGTGAAAACCTGCCTGCCATCGGCAATCTCCGCGATTTTGACTGGGATTTTGGCGCGCTGTGGGCATCACAGGCCATGGCTGACCGACGCAAACACGTCAAAAACGGCTGCTACTGCACCCACGAAAGCAATTGCTATTACCCATCGCTGGCCTTTAATCCAGGCCATCTGGTGAAGATCAAGCGGCTTGAACGCAATATCCGCGATTCATTCCGCGAAGCCGAAGCCCGTGAAAAAGCCACGGGTCAGGTTGCGGTTGAAAGTCGCTAAACTCGAGCTGAAGAAAACGGGCTTGGGGCTGAAGATTCGCAAGCTCAGAGCTGAAGAAAACGGGTATCTTCGTCTCCGGCCCATTTTCTTCAGCCCATTTTCTTCAGCTCAGGTTTTTCAGCCCGAGATCTTCAGCCTTTCGTCATCTCAGGCAGTTTTTATGATTGTTCGATGTGCTTTGCTCTGTGTGCTGATGATTTGGGGGGGGTTGTCAGATCCTTCGGTTCTGGCACAGAGCGGACGCAAACCTGGGTCTCCACCTTCCTCCAACACCCTCCCCTTCCCCAACGCCAATCCTTCGCAAGATGATGTCATCAGTCGGGTTCGAACCAACGAAATCGTGCTCCCGGTAACGGTCCGCAACGATTATGGTCGGCTTTCAACTGATTTGAGCGCTCGTGATTTCATCATCGTCGAAGATGGCACCCGCCAGGAAATCACCAGTTTCAACACGCAACGCATTCCACTCAAGGTCGTGCTCCTGCTCGATGTTTCAGGCAGCGTCTTCTCGGAGATGGAAGCCATCCGTAAGGCTTCGATTGAGTTTGTGCGCCAGCTTTCACCTGATGACGAAGTTGCTGTGATTCAATTTGGAAAATCAGTTGAGCTACTTCAGAACTGGACATCGGACCGGGCCAAAATCGAACGTGCCATCAACTGGGAGTACCGGGCGACCCAGGCGAATTTCACCGAAACCCATCTCTGGGACGGCATGTTTCTGGCGGCAGACGAACTGCTTCCAAAAGTTGAAGGCCGTCGCACGATCCTGCTGCTCACCGATTGTGACGACAATGGCAGTCGAGTCACGGATGCTCAGGCGCTTGGCGCCGTCGTGCGATCTAACTCCAGCCTCTATGTCATCAGCAAAGCCCGTGCGATTGCCGAAGACATCAAGCAGAAATATGGTGGGAAACGCGGTGCGATTGCTGGAACACGAAGTCAGGCCAATGCCCTGTACAGTCGCTTTATCGAAGATGAAGCCCGGATGTCGCAGCTTTCCGAACGATCTGGCGGCAAATTATTTAATGCCATGACAAGCGAAGACCTGACGACAGCCTATCGTCAGGTCTGTGAAGAACTTCAAAGTCAGTATGTTTTGACCTACATTTCAAGCAATGAAACCCCAAAGTCAACTTTTCGCAAAATCTCCGTCATCGTGACGCGTCCGGGGATGAAGGCCAGTTGGCGGGAGGGCTACTATTTGGAAACGAATTAGCGGAAGGAAGCGCGAGGGGGTTATGGCATCTTTTGCCGTCAATCAGGTTCATTTAGCCCGGCGGTGTGAAATCTGTCATCAATCGGATGTCTTTGATCCACAAACTGAAACCTGTGCCCGCTGTGCCAGGATCTCTCTCAAAAACCAGCTTCTCTCGGTATATGAACCAGCACAAACCCCTTCCAAAATTATCCTGGCGAGAAGAGCGCAAGAAGCCAAATTGAAGGATCGTGCATTCTCAACTGCCAAAGAGGCAAAATTTGGGAGTCATATATTTTCTCCAGATCAGCCTCTCCGGTTTGGATTTGTTGTCACGGGTGCGATGCACTGGGCAGGATTGATGTTTTGGGTGGCCGGGCTTGCGCTTTTTGGATCAGGCCAATCAGCCAGAGTGCTGACCTTTTTGATCGGGCTTGTTTTGTGTTTGGGACTTCCAATGGTTATGCCATTTGTGATTGCCAGAAAACACGGCTGGTCCTGGCTTTCCGGCCATCAAATACTGCTGACTGTCATTGGATCAACCCTCAGTTTACTGACCTGGGTGTTGATTTATGTCACTTTGGGAAGGATGCACTAACCGGGCTGCCACTCATCTATCGAATTTCAGATACAGAAACCACGGAATACATAGAACACACAGAAAATAAACCCAATTCTTCCAATGGTTTCCTTGAGCGACTCACTTTTCAGTGGTCAGTGCTGTGGGCGCTGGTAACGTCGCCACTGAGGACTTCCTGGACCGTTCCATCTTTGAGTTCCACGCGGAGCGCGCCGTCAGCGCGAACCCCGCGAGTGATGCCTTCGATGGTTCGATCTCCAAGACTGATCCGCACCCATTTTCCATGTACAAAGCTTGAAAGCGAAGCCCACTCCTCCACAATTGATGAGGGGTTTTGTTCAAATGCCTGGTAGCTTTTATCCATAGCGCGCAAAAACTCGCTCACGACATTGATCCGGGCCAGTCGCTCGCCTGTTTCGAGGAGCAGTGATGTGGCTGGGTACAGCAGCCCGTTGGGAAAGGTCTGATGATAGAGGTTTAACCCAACCCCCAAAATGACATAGGCCACTCTATCGCCAACCAGACCAGATTCGACCAGCACGCCACAGGCTTTCTTTCCGTTGACCAGCAAGTCGTTTGGCCATTTAATGTCAACATTGACCGCCCGAACAGGTTTTGTAACTTTGCTCACAGCCCGTGCCATGGCAACGGCACCCAGGAAAGAAATCAGCGGTAGCCGATCCAGTGCAATTTGGGGTCGGAGCAAAACCGAGAGGTAAAGCCCTTCCCCACGGGTCGAAATCCACTGGCGCTGATGTCGTCCACGACCTGCAGTTTGCTCATCAGCAATGACACAGAGCCCTTCCTGGCCACCGCTTCCAGCCAGTTGCTTGAGCAAAGTATTGGTTGAGGGGAGACTGTCATAGACGCGGATATCTCCGCGAAGTCGGTCAAAAACGTAGGGGGTGGTGGAAAGAAGTGTGAAATCGTCCATGGAAATTGTGGAGTGCGGCGCGCTTGACGCCGCGCTGTGGAGTGCGGTGGCTTGACGCCGCTTTATAGAATTGTGGAGTGCGGCCCGCTTGACGCCGCGTTGAGATGTTGAATCACGCCTCTGGATTGAGCTGACGCTGAACAAGTTCAACAAATCGGTTTGTTGCATCTAAAGCCGCCCGTGATCCAGCCGCCAGACAATCCGACTCTGGGCCACGGGTTCGGTAGGATCCAAAAAGCTGCACTCGACTTTCGTTGTGTTCGACGCGGACCAGTAACACGATCAAGTCTTTGCCGAATGCCTGAGTTCGTTCAAATTCTTCCAATGAACACTTGAGCAATTGCTCGGTAAAAACCTCTACGATTTCAAGCGTCGCAGTGGCGGCCAGGCCAATCGGCGCATCTCCGACGGCATGACCTTCACGGGTTGCACTAAAGCGTTGGTCGCCATGCGAGCAGTGAATCGTCACCCGACACTGGTTCTCAGGAAGCGATTCGACCACAACACCTTCAAAACGAAGTCTCAGCGATTGCATAGGATCAGGGTTCAGGGTTCAGGGTTCAGGGTTCAGGGTTTCACAGTTTTGAAACCAAGTACCAAGCACCAAGCACCAAATTAGGAAAGTGTCATTTTCAGGCTAATATCAGCCGCAGGGACAGAATGGGTTAAAGCACCCACTGAAATCAAATCAGCACCGGCCTCGGCATAAGATCGGACCGTCTCTAACGTGATTGACCCCGATGCCTCGACCAGTGTTTTGCGACCAGCAGGTTCACTGGCGCGAATGTAGGTTACGGCTTCCCGAATTTGCTCAGGGGTCATATTGTCGAGCAAAATGACGTCTGCCGCCGCTTCGACCGATTCACGGACCTGGTCCATATTGGCAGCTTCAATCTCGATTTTGAGCAGGTGGGAGGCTGTTTGACGGGCGCGCTTGATGGCGGTGGTAACACCACCCGCAAGAGCAATGTGATTATCTTTGATCAACACACCATCGTCCAGACCAAAGCGATGATTGCGGCCACCGCCGATTCGAACGGCATACTTGTCAAAGACCCGCAGGCCCGGTGCCGTTTTGCGGGTATCACAGATGCTGGCCGGTGTCCCTTCAACAGCTTTGACATAGGTTCGGGTCAAGGTGGCAATCCCTGACATCCGTTGGAGCAGGTTTAAGGCCACTCGTTCGCCAGCCAGTAGAATGTGTGCCGGGCCGGCAATCCGGGCCACTTCGGTTCCAGTTGGGATGGTATCTCCATCAAAATAAAAGGCTTCAAGCTGAAGTTCTGGGTCGAGCCACTGAAAGACACATTCGGCGACTTCGAGTCCAGCCAGAACAAGTGACTGTTTGGCCAAAAATCGCCCCCGAGCCTCAGCGTCGACCGGGACGACGGTACTGGTCGTGACATCGCCTCGGCCCAGGTCTTCTTCAAGGTACGAAGCTACTAAATGCTGAATAATGTTGTAATCAAGTCGCATAAGTTTGAAATACAGAATGAAGAATGAAGAATTGAGAATGAAGAAATCTATCGCCTTTCAGATAAATAGTTCCCTGTCTCGTCCACGGTTGTATATCAGAACCAATTGAATAATTTGAATTTATTTTCCGTGTGTGCTGTGTATTCCAGGGTTTTTTTAGTTGATGGGTTATAGCGACTTTCTATTCTCAATTCTTCATTCCTTTAGTTCATCATGGCCAGAACTTCGTTGAGTTTGGCCAGTTTGGTTTCGAGTTCTTCACGTTGGGCGTTTTTCTCAGCCACGATATGTTCCGGTGCCTTTGAAGCAAAGTCTGGCGCATTGAGGGCCGCCAGTAATCCAGTTAACTGCTTCTGGAGCCGGGTCACTTCGTTGGTGAGACGGGTCTTTTCTTTCTCAAGGTCAATCACACCTTCCAGCGGAATCGAAAGTTCGACTTCAGCCAGGACGGCTTTTGCAGCCAATCCAGTGGCTGGCAGTTCAGGTGACACGTTCAAGGTTTCAACTCTGGCCAGCCGCTTGATTGCCCACTCATATTCCCGGACCATATCCGCCAGATGTTCGTTTGGTGTGGCCAGGTTCAAGGTGAAGTAAATTGATGGCGGAATGTTCATCTCTGAACGAATGTTGCGCACACGGGTGATAATTCCGGTCAGTACATCCATATCCTGGTGAGCTTCCTCATCAATGAGCGACCGGTCTCCGGCTGGGAAGGGAGCAATACAAATGCTTTCTGGTAGATCAGTCTCACCATTGGCATCACGCCAGATTTTCAACCGCTGCCATAACTCTTCAGTAATGAAGGGCATAATCGGGTGCAATAACCTGAGCGATTGCTCCAGCACAGTCACAATCCGTTGCCGGGCGGCTTTGACTTCAGGAGTCACCTGGGTGGCCGTCACCAGCGGTTTTGAGAGTTCAATATACCAGTCGCAAAAGTCATCCCAGAAGAAATGATAGAGTGACTGTGCGGCATCGTGGAACCGATTATTCTCTAAGGCCGCATTGACATCAATTGCGGTTTGATTGAGTTCCGAGAGAATCCAGCGATCTGGAAGCGAATGCGGGACCATTGAGTCACTGTTATCGGCTTCGACTTCGGTTCCAACTTCCAGGTTCATCAACACAAAGCGGCTGGCATTCCAGATTTTGTTGGCAAAATTCCGGGCAGCTTCCATTTGGGGAAAGTCGCTGGGTTCGTCTTTTTTCTTTTTCTCCTGGAGCTTAATGTCATTGCCACTGGTCACAGCGGAAACCAGGGTAAAACGTGCAGCATCCGTTCCATAGCGAACAAACACTTCGAGCGGATCCACCACATTTCCTTTGGTTTTGGACATTTTCTGCCCCATCCCGTCACGCACCAGGCCCGTGATATAGACGGTTCGGAAGGGCACATCGTCCATAAAGTAGAGCCCAAACATCATCATTCGAGCCACCCAGAAAAAGATAATGTCAAAGCCCGTGACCAAAATCGTGGTTGGATAATAGGTTTTCAGGTCTTCGGTCTGGTTTGGCCAGCCAAGCGTCGAAAACGGCCAGAGTGCCGATGAAAACCAGGTATCAAGCACATCTGTTTCCTGCCGTAACTCAACCGTCGGATTACCCAACCGCTCGCGGGCTTCGGCCTCGGAACGTGCCACCACAATTTTTCCTTCCGGGGTGTACCAGGCTGGAATCCGATGTCCCCACCAGAGTTGGCGCGACACACACCACGGACGAATGTTTTCAAGCCAGTCAAAGAACACTTTTTCCCAGTTGTTGGGCACAAACTGGGTGCGTCCGTCTTTGACGGCCTGGATGGCTTTCTGGGCCATGTCCTTCACATCCAAAAACCACTGGTCGGAAATGAGCGGTTCAATTGCGACCTGTGACCGCTGACAGTGACCAACTTTGTGGGTATAGTCCTCGATTTTTTCCAGCAAGCCCTGCTCGGTCAGCAGTTCAATCACTTTGGCGCGAGCTTTGTAGCGATCCAGTCCGACAAATGCTTCTCCGGCCTCAGCCGTCATTTTGGCGTCTTTGCCAATTACCGAGATGAATTCCAGGTTGTGCCGCTTGCCCATTTCAAAGTCGTTCGGGTCGTGGGCCGGGGTCACTTTGACCACCCCGGTTCCAAAGTCCATTTCAACCAGATGATCGGTGATAAATGGAATTTCACGTCCAACCAGCGGCAGTACCACGTGTTTGCCGTGATATGGTTGATAGCGTTCATCATCCGGGTGAATGGCCACGGCGGCGTCACCCAGCATTGTTTCCGGTCGAGTCGTGGCGACAACCACATAGTCATCGCTGTCTTTGATCGGATATTTGATGTGATAGAGCTTGCCCTTGACTTCTTTCATTTCGACTTCAAGGTCAGAAACGGCAGTGTTGAGCACCGGCGACCAGTTGACCATATAGGCACCCCGGAAAATCAGGCCCTGGTCATAAAGGCGGACAAATACTTCGCGCACAGCTTCGCTCAAGCCTTCATCAAGCGTGAAGCGTTCGCGTGACCAGTCAACGCTGACCCCTTCGAGACGCATTTGTTTCTGGATTGTGCCGCCGGAATGTTCGCGCCATTCCCACACTTTTTGTTCAAAGGCTTCGCGGCCAAGGTCCACGCGACGAATTCCCTGTTCATTGAGCTGGCGCTCAACGACCATTTGGGTGGCAATTCCGGCGTGGTCGGTGCCGGGCAGCCACAGGGTTTTGAGGCCCTGCATCCGTCGCCAGCGGGTCAGAGTATCCATCAGCGAATGTTGCAACGCGTGACCCATGTGCAGATAACCGGTGACGTTTGGTGGAGGAATCACAATACAATAGGGTTCGCCATTGCCCTGGGGCTGAAAATACCCTTTGTTTTCCCAGACTGGGTACCAGTTCTGTTCAATCTGGGCCGGGTTATAAACTTTTGGAATTTCCTGTTCGGTTGGTTGTGCTTTTGGTTGTGCTTGTTCGGTCATAGATTTGAAAATTTTTGGGTTTGAGGGTTGGTACGTTTGCCCAGTCGCCGCTCAAAAAAAAGCAAAGCGGATCAACTGGTACTGGGTTGATCCGCTGCTTTTCCTTACAACAAATTACGTCACTATTTGGCAACCTTACCGGGATGAACTTTTCAGAGCACCGCTTTCAAGATGTTGCTTAATGAGCAATTCGGCCAGGTCTGGGACAACTTCCCACGCAATTTCGCGGACCACTCGATCAGAGAGTTCTACGATGACGCGTTCTACAATCTGTCCGACGACAGCTTGCGGAATCTGGGCAATGTCCGTTACTTCAGCCGTTACAACCGGCGCCGCGGCAACTGGTGGCGCAGCTTCAGCCACACGCTGGATCAGTTGATCAATGACAGTTTGCGAAATCTGGCTGATATCGGTGACTTCAGTGACCACCGGGGCAGTAGGAGCAGGGGTGGCACGCTGCACAATGTATTCGATCACGGATGGTGAAATCTGACTGATATCCGTGACTTCAGTGACCACCGGGGCAACGGGGGCAGGTGTGATGGCTGAGGCAGCACGCTGCGTAAGTTGATAAACGACGACTGGGGAAATCTGGCTGATATCAGTGACTTCAGTCGTCACAACTGGGGCTGCCGGCACGGCTGCAACCGCACGTTGCACCAGTTGATCAATCACCGATGGTGAAATCTGGCTGATGTCGGTCACTTCAGCCGCCACAACCACCGGGGCAACTGGGGCAGCCGGAGCTTCCTCAACGGCTGGGGCAGCCGCTTCAACCGTTTCAACCAGGGCCGGTTCTTCGACCGGGATTTCTTCGGCGACCGGGGCGACAACCGCTTCCACTGGTTGGGCTTCTGTCACAGCTTCAGCGACCTCACCACCGCCGGAAACCGCTTCGGCCACCAGCGGCGCGGCCAGGAGGGTTGCTCCAACCGCAGCCACCACTCCAGCGGTGAGGCCAGCGTCTGGTTCAGCCGCAGGCTCTGGTTCAGCCACCGAAATGGCCTCGACCGGAACTTCTTCCACAACCGGGGCTTCACTCAGTGTAATCGCGGCTTCTTCAGCAACTGGGGCGGCAAGCTCTTCAGTAACAACAGGTTCTGGCTCAACCAGGGCATCCACGACTGGTTCTTCCACCGGTTCGCTCACCGGTATTGATTCCAGGGTCACGGCTGGTTCGTCAATGGTATGCGGCACCGCTTCAGATTCAGTCACCAGTTCAGCCGTCTCAACTGGCGGAGGCGGTAATTCAAAAACCGGTTCGGCCTGTTCAACGACGGGTGAAGGCAGCTCAAAGGAAGGTTCGGTAACCGCTTCATACACCTGAGCTGAAATTTCAGTCGGTTCGGCAACTTCCACCGCTTCAACGACTGACTCAGTGGCGGCAGCCTCAAGCACTGGTTCTGGTTCAACCGATGATGGCTCAACCGTGAAGGCTTCGACAACCGGTTCAGAAACCTCAGTAATCGGCTCTGTCACCACAAATGATGGTTGGGCTGTTTCTTCAGCTTCAACTGGTTCTGGGGCGAGGGCAAATTCCGGTACGGTGGCTGGTTCAAGCACCGCTGTTGGCGTTGGCTCTGGAGCAGCGGCCTCTTCCAGCGGCTGGATTTCAGCCAGCGGTTCGGTTCTGGCAGCCGGCGGAGGTTCAAACACCACCGGCAATTCCTCAGTTGGCTCTGGCGGGAGTTCAAACACCGCCGGGGCGGCAGCACCGATGGGAGTTGGCATCTGCTCTTCAATCACAACTGGGGCTGGGGCTTCAACCACAGGTTCCAGCTTACGCCCTGACACCACAGCCGCCAGTTCTGGTGGCATAAATTCAGTGTCAATTGACTCCTGAGATTCATCGCTGGGTAGCTCAAAAACAGGCATTGTCGGTGGCGGCGGAGCTGGAGCCGGTTCAGGGACTGGTTCACTCGCCAGTTCAACCGGCGACTCAGGTGCCGCGACTTCAACAGGCTCAAACACTGGGGCTGTTTCAGCCACTGGCGGTTCTGCCACTTCCACCGGGGCTTCAAATACTGGAGCCGCCGCTTCCACTACTGGTGGTTCTGCCGCTTCCGGGGCCGTTTCAGCCACTGGCGCTTCAAACATTGGCGCCGCTTCAACCACTGGTGGTTCTGCCACTTCCACTGGGGCTTCAAATACTGGAGCGGCTTCAGCAACTGGCGGTTCAGGTGTCTCAACTGGTGGTAATTCGAGTACTTCAGCTTCTGGAGCAACAGCAGGTGCGGCGGCTAAAACTTCGGCGAGCGGTTCAGGTTCAGCCAGCGGTGCCGCTTCCGCAATCGGCGGAGAAGAAAAAACCAGGGTTGAAGGCGCTTCGGTCACTGGCTCATATTCAACCGGTGAAATCTCTTCGACTGGCTCTTCAATCGGAGTTTGATCAAACGAAGGAATTGAAGCGATTTCCAGGGTTGGCGGAAGTTCAGGCTGGACGGCTTGAGTTGTTTCAGGTGCCGACCAGATTGGTTCCGTTGAAAGTGGTGAAAAAGCAACCGGGGCTTCAAGTCCTGAAGGAATAACCACAGGTTGCGGCGCTTCGGCTTTTGGCAGCGCGGAAACAACAGCAGCTTCAGTCCCTGGCAAGGCCGTTGTTTCAACAACCGTCGGATCAAAAACCCCCTGAATCGTTGCGGTTGAAGCCGCCACATCAGCAAAGGTGTCCAGCAACGGATCGCGTACCGATTCATAACTGACAGCCGTGTCCAGGTAATCGAGTTCGAGTGGCGACTGCATATCCACTGACTGATATGAAACCACGTCATCGGCGTGCAGGAGCGAGGGTGCAGGCGGCGCCGATGGAGCTTTGACTGTTTCAAACTGGCTGATACTCGGTTCCGGGTAGGCAACCTGAGGCGGTTGGGCCAGGGCTGGTGCTTCAAGAACAGGCAACACGGCTTCACTCAGAGCAGGTGGCGGGGCCGGTGTTGGCGTTAAGGGTTCCAGATCCGGGTGTTGCCCATCATCAATATGACCCCGTTCAACTGGTCCCTGAGGGGCAAGGGGTTCCATCCCAAAGGGAGTGGTTGCCACTGGCGGTGCAGGCGCCAACGGAGCCCCAGCATCAAATGAAAAACCAACTGGCTCCGGCTGAAAGGCCGAAGGTACAGGCGCGCCAAACGGCCTGGTCGTGGTCGGTGATTCCTGCCCAAGTTGAAAACCTGAATCCGCCATGGGGGCTGGGGACACGGTGACCGGCGGTGGCGCCACGGGCGGCGGTGTAAAAAGAACTGGCGGCGCAACTGGTGGCGGTGGCGTAAAAACAGCCGGTGGCACAACTGGCGGTGGTGGCGCATAGACCGGCTTCGGAGCTTCCACCGGTGGCGGGGCATATGGATTTATGGCCGGTGGCGGCGGTGGTGGCGTAAAAACAGGTTTTGGCGGCTCGATCTGGTCAAGTAGTTTTTTGACAGTTGCCACCAGCGCCCGTGACTCAAATGGTTTGGTCAAATGACCATCCGCTCGAACGCGCGCAGCTTCATTTTTATCAAATGGTTCGAAGGCCCCCACCAGCAACAAAACTGGAATCCGATTGAATTCCGGGTGGTCTTTAATGTACCCGCAAACTTCGTACCCGTTCCGACCGGGCATAAAAATGTCGGCTAATACCAAATCGGGGCGCACATCTTCAAGCTTATGAATGGCTAATTCCCCATTCCCTACGGTTACGACATCGATCCCTTCGTCAGAAAAGGTCAAATTGACGACCTTCTGGATGGTGATACTGTCGTCGGCGAGCAGGATTTTCCGTCCCATCCGAGACCTCCACGGTAAATGAATGAAAACTTTGGCTGATTGCGACCCAGGTATAGAGAGATGAGCGGGTTGAAAAGCGCCCTAACGCTAGCACCGATGCGGTGAGACTGTCAAGGTAGGGCCCATTGCAAGTATCTGCAAAGTCAAGGCTTTTGCTGGATTATGGATAGGGCTCACCAGAATGGTGTCAGCAACTTTCATCTATTTTTCCATCAGCTTGCCATTGTTTCCCAGGCGAAGAACAGTGTAAAGTCACTTATCTCTCTGCAGGGTAACTGTCAATTCAGTTCCCACACGCCTATTCCCGGTTATACTCAAAATACAATTTATGACGACCGAACAAACACAGCGCCTGCGGCTGCTTTCTGGGGTTCAACCCTCCGGGAAGCTCCACATTGGCAATTATTTTGGAGCCATCCAACAACACATCAAGTACCAGGACCAGGGTGAAGCCTATTACTTCATCGCTGATTTTCATGCCCTGACAACTGTTAATAATGCGGCGACCCTGCGTAGCCACATCCAGGACGTGGCATTGAGCTATCTTGCTTTGGGGTTAGATCCACAGAAAGCGGTTTTTTTCCGGCAGTCAGACGTGCCTCAGGTTACGGAACTGGCCTGGATACTTTCCACACTCACGGGGATGGGTTTACTCGAACGGGCCCATGCCTATAAAGATAAGGTCGCCCGTGGCATTCCGGCCAAAGTTGGGTTGTTTTACTACCCGGTTCTGATGGCGGCAGACATTTTGATCTATCACCCGACCCACGTTCCAGTCGGCGCTGATCAGGCACAACATGTTGAAATGACCCGCGATATGGCCGGATACTTCAACTCGGTTTATGGCGAAGTCCTGGCCATGCCAGAGTGCCTGATCAACGAAGCCACCAAAATTGTTCCCGGCACTGACGGCCAGAAGATGAGTAAGTCATACAACAACACCATTGAAATTTTTGCCGAAGGATCCGCGCTGAAGAAGTCGGTCATGGGCATCGTTACTGACTCAACCCCCATCGAAGCCCCGAAAGACCCAGAAACGAATTCCATTTACCAACTGTACTCGCTGGTCGCCACCCCTGAAGAAGCAGCCGACATGGCTGAAAAATTCCGCGCTGGTGGATATGGCTACGGAACAGCCAAAAAAACGCTTCTCGAAAAACTCGATGCCTATTTTGCACCAGCCCGTGCCAGGCGCAAAGAACTGGAACAAAACCTCGATTTTGTAAACCAGGTTTTGCGCGATGGCGCCGAGCGTGCCTCAGTTGCCGCCGAGGCAACAATGAAGCAGGTCCGCCAGGCCTGTGGACTGATCTGAAAAATCCAGGGCTTGGGGCTGGGGGCTCAGGGCTTAATTCCTGGTTCCTGGTTCTTGGTTCTTGGTTCCTGGTTCTTAGTTCTTGGTTCTTGGTTCTTGGTTCTTGGAAAACATTGATTCCTAAGCACCAAGTACCAGGTACTAAGTACCAGACACCAGGTACTAACCACTAAAATTCTTCCTTGAAAGCTGAGGGACCTTATGTTGAAAAAAACC